>JACDAE010000136.1 GCA_013695595.1 Ktedonobacteraceae bacterium
CCTCTGGCACTGGGGATCGCGCTTGACCGTTCAGGTTCTATGGAAGGCCCCAAGATGCGTGCCGCCCGCGATGGGGCCATCAAGGTTGTGCAGTCGCTCGATGCGACGATGACGTTCCTGGTGGTCACATTCAACGAGAATGCCCGCGTCGTCTTTGGTCCGGCCCTTGCCACCCATGAGAACAAGGAGCGGGCGGTACGGGCACTCCAGACGGTCTACGCCAATGGTGGCACACGCATGAGTACCGCTCTTAACACCATTGTGCAGCAGTTTGGGAAGGATCAGGCGCGTGCCACCAAAATTCTCTTTCTGACGGACGGCAAAAACGAGGGTGAGCGGCGCAATGTGCTTGATCAGGCTGTGGATCTGTGTACCGCTGCCAATATTAACATTAATGCCTGGGGTGTTGGGACCGATTGGGATGCCGCCGAACTGCGCCACATGGCTGATGCCACCCATGGTACTGCCGATATCATTCCCACGCCCAGGCAGGTCGAAGCAGCCTTCACGGCCTCTTTCAGCGAGATGCGTAAAATAGCTATCACCAATGCACGCTTGCAGCTCTGGATGCCAAATGGCGTCAAAAGCACGCAGATTCAACAGGTCTACCCCTCCCTTGCTCCACTTGGCATGGAAGCCGATCCAACCAATCCGCATCAGCAGATCGTTGGGATTGGCTCATTTGCACCTGGTGAGCAACATGAGTACCTGCTGAATATCGAGATGCCAGTCTACCCGCCCGGTCAACAATTCATGATGGTGCGCCCCTCCGTTCACTACTTTGTTGGTGGCAAGGATGAAGTGGAGGAGAAAAGTACACGTGAGGGCTGGATTTTTGTACAATGGACCGAAGATGCAGCGCTCGCCAGCCAGATCGAAACGCATATTGCTCACTATACCAATCAGGAAGAACTGGCGCAGCATATTAAAGAAGGTCAGGCGGCCCTTGCTGCCGGTGATAGCGAAAGGGCAACTCGCCTGCTTGGAAAAGCCCTGGAGATCAGCGAACGCACCGGCAATGTCCAGATCACGAAATTGCTCGACAACATCGTGCAACGCGACGCCAATGGTACTATTCGCCTTAATCAGCAGGCCGATGCCATTGCACGTAAAACCCTGGCAATTAACGCTGGTCGTACCTCAAAATTAAAATAATGCATTCTATTCTTTACCATGAGAGATTATTGCTGTGATTATACAAAAACAACAATCGCCACTACCATCAGCGACGACGGCATCTGTCAAAACTGCTTCTGTTGTACAGAGACGGCCCGGCATTGGGAAGCTCTGGCAGCAAAACATACGAACCCTCAAAGGGCGTTTCATCCTGTTAGCCGTCTGTTTTGTGGTTCTCGTACTGGCCCAGGCTCTTTTCTTTGCTCACTCCTTCCAGCAGGCATCCAATGACCTTGATACAATTAACAATGGGAGCATTCCCAGCGTTAATGCTGCTCAGACGATGGCGCAATATATCGAGGATATCGATGCCAAATCCGCAGATTATCTGGCAACGGCACCTCTGACGACCACGGTACCTTGCGCTATTGTGGGAACTGCTTTCAATCCGGGTCCTTTAACCGTTCACGATTGCGATGATCGCAACATCAGCGCCGAGATTGTACTGGTGAATCAGCAGTTGTATCTCGCTATTCATAACGTTACCTATCCCGGTGAGCACACGGCGACCGAGCGTATTACAGTAGGTGTAGAGGACTATGTTGCGCAAATTGCCATCATGCGCCACGAGTATACCCTTGCTGCTGTGAAATCGAATACACGCGATATTCATATGCAAAATGCCCATGCAGCCTACCTCGCCGCCAATGCTATTTTAACGACGGCGATTCCCACTAAACCCACCCTGAACGCTGCGCAAAAGTATGTCTACGACGAAACAAATGTGCCCCCCTGTATTCTCAATGGTCAGAAGGTAGCTTCCACTGCCTGGCCCCTTGGTAGCATCCGTACTAATATTGATTGCCTCAGCAATATTAATTATGATCATCTCTACATCGCTTATAACGATACCACGAACTTCCTGGGATATACCGTTGTGTTGTCGATTGCTTTATGTGTTCTGCTCTGTCTGCTTGTCTGTAGCACGACGGGATATATGGCTGTTACGACTCATCGCATCGTGAATACTGGGCTTACCCTGGCGGTGCTTATAAGCATCATCTTTAGTATTGCATCTGTCACGCTGCTGGCTCAGTCCTCAGGGCGTCATGGTGCTTTTGGGCAGATGGTGAAGGATGACTACGATAGCATCTATTACGCCGCTCAACTCAAGAAAGACGGTACCAACGCCAACGCCGATGAATCACGCTGGTTGATCGCCATGGAATTTGGTGATGCAACAGAGGCCGCCCATTGGCAGCAAGATTGGCAGAACAGTACTACCCAGGTAACCCAATTGATCGGACGTGCTGTCGCCAATCGCACCTGGACGCAAGAGGATCAACCATTGGCAGACATGAAAGCAAATTGGAGTAGATACTATCAGATCGATAGTACTATCCGTTCTACCACGCGAGGGGGCAATATTCTGGGGGCAGAAAAAATCAGTACGGGCATTTCCAATGCTGCATTCGGCAATTTCACGGTGGCTGTGGACCGTCTGAGTCAGGCCAATCTTGATCATTATAATATTACGCTCAACGCGACTCAGGGTGCTCTGTATCTCTACATAATTTTAAGCCTTATCCTTTTTCCTCTCATTGGATTGAGTGCTGTATGGGGCATTTCGCGCCGGATCAGGGACTTCTAGTACAAAACGTGGGTAGCAATAGAATAGCGCGAATATGGCTTCTTCCATTCGTTCAATTCAACGGATGCAGCAATATAAGGGTAAAACAGTGTGAAAATAGGTACCTTCTTCTCTATTTTGCTATGGAAGATTGACTGAACTTTAGCTTGCATGTATCCTTAAATGACGGAATATACATAAAATAATTTAATAATGAGGAAGTGAGGGGTCGCGTATGCTCTCTTTTGATGATCGTTCGCGTAATTCATTTAGCCCTATTTCATCACAGGAAACGGGTCAGGCTACTCCCTTTACTGAGCCATTAACTCAGGACAATAGCCCTACACCGCTTCAAGATGCGCCTGTTTCGACCAATATTTTACCTGCTCAGCCTTCATATATGCCTGATCCGCAAACGCCTCTACCACCTTCTAACGTAACGCGCTTGCTTACTGGAACTCTCGATGGATCTGGAAGTGTGCAACGTGCCCCGGTTATTATCAGAGGCAATCTGAAGAGGCAGGCTGCCAACATGCAGGTGGCTCATCCCAGGCGTCGCAAAGTGAAGAGCCTGATCGGAATTGTGGTCCTTTTTGTCATTGTTTCATTCTCTCTCCTGGTAAGTACGCCGTTGGGTCAGACGGTTGGTTTGAGCTTTAATCCCTCATCGTCGAAAATGCAGATGGCTGTCAATCCTGGTGGTAGTGGTAATACGTTGAACTCGATTGTTGCCCAGGCCACAGCTACCGCCGTCTATAATAACCAGCAGGCCGACGGATACGACCCTTATGCAAGTACTGGCGTGAGCATTGGGAGCGGCAATAGTCCGCGCCCGTGGCCTTATGGACAATGTACCTACTGGGCTAATCTGTACTATCATCAATTAACTGGTTGGTGGGTCAATTGGGCTGGCAATGCAGATCAGTGGGTTGGAGGTGCAGGCGCGGCAGGTTGGAATGTCTCGACTGTTCCGCATGTGCCTTCTATTATTGTATTGATGCCTGGCGTGCAGGGGGCCAGTTATGCTTATGGACATGTGGCTGTTGTCACATCGGTCATCGATAGTTCGACTGTCATGACGAGCAATATGAATTGGTGGGCTAATGGAGGCGGTTGGGGTATTGTCTCCAGCGTCCCATTCAACTATGGTCCCGGCTACGGCGTTTATTTTGTGTGGCATTCTTGATGCTTGATCAGCCATACTAGCATTAGAAGATAGGCCAAAAGGCTGGAGAAAATGATGCATCCGAACGAAGAATTGCTTACGCGTTTCTACACTTGTTTTCAGCAAAAAGATGCTGCTGGTATGGCTGCATGTTACCATCCCGACGCGGAATTTACGGATCCGATCTTTCAGACACTCAAACGGGAGCGAGCTGTTGCCATGTGGCAGATGCTCCTCGGACGGAGCAAAGATATAGAGATTATATTTAGTGACGTTCAGGCCGATGAGCAGCAGGGCAAGGCCCATTGGGACGCCTATTACACCTATTCCGCTACTGGTCGCAAAGTACATAATATCGTGGATGCCCAGTTCCGTTTGCAGGACGGTCTCATCCTTATTCATAAGGATACATTTGATCTTGCAAAATGGGCCGCTCAGGCGTTAGGCGTCACTGGTCGTTTGCTAGGTTGGACACCATTTATGCAGCAGACTATACGCCGCAATGCCGCAAAAACGCTTGATGCTTATATTGCTGGGAAGAAAGCAAAGAACACGTAAAATGCAAAAATGGCGTAGGGGCGCGTGCTGGTCACCGCCCCTACGCCATTTTCATAATTCATTTTAATTGCTGATATTCTCTCTCGCCATCAGCTATATAAATACAGATATCAATATCTAGTTTACTGAGATACTTAGCCATCAAGGGGCCGACATCATTCCAGGATAATTTACCGTTTTGTGCTCCAAGCTTGGGGAATGCAATACTTGTTATTGAGGCCTTCTTATAGTTCTCAATAAAATATGCTAACCCTTTTTCCAGGTATTCTATTTTAGAATTAGCCTTCCAGCTATCTTTAGTAGGGAAATTGAGTATCCACGGAGTGCTCTTTTGATAAAGTGATGGTCTGCCGATGCTCAGCTTCCCTGTTTTACATTCCTGCTGATAAACAGTAAACATATCAGGATAACGTTGTTTAAAAGCGAGCGCAAGACCTTTTCCCATCACCCCCTGGCAATTAACGGGGTTAACGATAACCTGAGTTGACGCCTCAAAAATATCGCCTCGTATATATCGTATCTCTGCCATAAATACTCCATGAAATTAGTAATTTTATACGATATTATTCGTGTAGGGAAGCCATTCATTATTCCGTGTCCATTCTTTCACAATCGTCCATCGGAGTTGTAGTAAGCACGAAATAATGAATGGCTTCCCTACACGAATGACGTTTGTCTATTATGCGAGATTGCTCCTGGCTCTGGTTGTATTTTAACTTACCGCCTGTCCCAATGCTTGCTTTCCCGCTTTCCTTGCACGTCGCTCTTCCAATTTCCGTGTCGTCCAGCTATAGAGGAAGATGAAAAGGAGCATCCAGATAAGGCCATCCACATAGCCACCGGCAACGTCAGTGATCCAGTGCTCACCCTCCCAGATGCGTGCAAAGCCCATGATGAGGATCGTTATGATTGCATAGATTTGCAGTGGTATCAATGCCCCGCGATACTTCCATTGGCGTACCGGACGTGTGAAACTGAGGAACAGCAAAAATCCATAAAATACCATCATGTGGCAACTGTGGCCGGAAGGAAAGCTGTTGAATTTCAGAAGGCTATCAACATGAATCAAATGTGGACTGGGCCGTGGGCGTTGTACCAGATCACCAATCACAGCATCAGCAGCATCGCCTATACCCGCGCATAGAGCCAGGAAGATCGCCGCTTTAAATTTGCGAAGAATTGCCAGAATAGCGACCATAATAATAACGGTAATAGTATCGGGTATCGGATCGTTGATAGCGGTAAACCAACGCATAATTGCCTGGATTGCTGATGGAATAGAAAGCGCCTGGATATCTTTTGATGTCGTCAATTCAAAAGGAACTGGCTGAAAGTGGCTGTGGGCAAATAGTGAGAGCATGACCATGGCGACAATTGCGATTACCCAGAGAATGCCACCACTAATGAGCCTTATATAATGAGATTTTTGTTGGGAAGCATCTTCCGCAGAAGAAGTTCCTCCCTGATGTTTTTCTATATTTCCCGCCTGTTGCATACGTACCCCCCCCCTGCTTAAAGGATGTGTGAACAATATCTATTGTGGTACGTATCAATAAGCCTATCAGTATACAAAAGAGAGAGGTTGAGGGTGATGGTATTTCTAGAAATGCCATCACCCTCAACCCCTCCATTTTGTTATCTATTGAGTGGTTTAGCCCACGCTTCCAGACATCTCCAACTGGATCAGGCGGTTCAATTCGACCGCATATTCCATGGGTAGCTCTTTGGTGATTGGCTCAATGAAGCCGTTCACGATCAATGAGTATGCCTCAGACTCGTCCAGCCCACGACTCATCAGGTAGAAGAGCTGATCCTCGCCGACCTTGGAGACGGTTGCCTCGTGGCCGACCTCGGTCTGGTTCTCTTCAACACGAATGGTTGGGTAGGTGTCGGTACGTGCGTTCTCGTCGAGCAGAAGCGCATCACAACGAACGTTCGATTTCGTGTGGTGTGCACCGGGATTGATGCGTATCAGTCCGCGATAGGAGGCACGCCCAGTTCCTTTGGAAACCGACTTTGACAGAATCTGCGATGTCGTATGTGGTGCAAGGTGCGTGATTTTCGCGCCTGCATCCTGGTGCATGCCATCGTTTGCGAAGGCGACCGAGAGCACATCTCCACGTGCGCCTGGCTCCATCAACATAACGGCGGGATACTTCATCGTTACCTTCGAGCCGAGGTTGCCATCGACCCATTCCATCGTTGCATCTCTGTAAGCCGCAGCGCGCTTGGTTACCAGGTTGTACACGTTCTTCGACCAGTTCTGAATGGTGGTGTAGCGAACGCGTGCACCTTCCATAACTTTGATCTCGACGACCGCGCTATGCAGGCTATCGCTGGCATAGGTTGGAGCCGTACAGCCCTCAACGTAGTGGACATAGGAGCCAGGAGCAGCAATAATCAATGTGCGCTCGAACTGACCCATATTCTGTGCGTTGATGCGGAAGTATGCCTGCAGAGGGATCTCGACGCGCACATTCTCCGGCACGTATACGAAGCTACCACCACTCCAGACTGCGCTGTTCAGTGAAGCAAACTTATTATCGGATGCGGGAATAACGGTTGCGAAATGTTCTTTAATGATATCGGGATACTCACGCAGAGCGGTATCCATATCGGTGAAGATAACGCCGATCTTCTCAAGGTCTTCGCGTACCTTGTGATAAACGGCTTCACTCTCGTACTGAGCCGTCACACCTGCCAGATATTTCTGTTCAGCCTGTGGAATACCCAGGCGATCAAAGGTATCTTTAATCTCAGAGGGGATATCATTCCAGGTTTTGCCCTGTTCGGCGACCGGCTTAATATAGTAGTAGATGTTGTCGAAATCGATGCCCGAAAGGTCAGCGCCCCAGGTCGGCATTGGGCGCTTGTCGAAGAGTTTCAGGCTCTTCAGGCGGAAATCGCGCATCCAACTGGGTTCGCCCTTCATCTCGGATATCTGTGCGACGACCTTCTCGCTCAGTCCTTTTTGGGACTTGTATGCATAGTTTTCGGCTACGTGGAAACCAGGACTATACGTACCCTGTTCCAGTTCGAATGCCTGACTCATATTTCACTCCAGTATGATAGTTTTCTACTCAGGAAGCTGTCCGCTTCCATTTAATCCTTACTTATCAACTCGGATTTACTTGTATTATATGGCGTATGCCGGGTTCTTGTCAAGGTGCGTTGTAGGCTTAAGACTTCTGTGCTATGCTTCTCAGGCTCACTCCTAGGGGAGTAAGGAGAAGAATACAGATGTATATTGAAAGGGATTCTCTGGTCCCAATTTCCTGGAAAAAATGCTTGACAGACCACAATAAGAGTTGCTATTATGGAGAACAGTTGCGAAGAGAGATTTCTTCCCACAACGAGTTGTTTGAGCGCCCATAGCTCAGTGGATAGAGCAAAGGTTTTCTAAACCTTTGGCCGCAGGTTCGAGTCCTGCTGGGCGCGTTTTTTGTTTCCACTCACGAAACTTCTTCCTTTTCCAACTCGTGCTACTACCATACACAAAATCAGAGAGCAAGCATCCCCATAATGACCCGTTGTGCTTGCTCCATTATCTGATGGTGGCCGGGGTCGATAAATCGCGGACGCGATACAATCGAGTCCCTACAACATCTGGCGGGTTTTAGGAGAAAGAGGGAGGAAGAATAGTATGGCAGAACATCATGCGGCGGTACGGGTGAACGCTCCAGTGCATCAAGTCTATGCACTGTTTACACATTTTAATGACTTTCCCAAATTTATGAGCTTCGTCAAAGAGGTTACCTATTATGATGAGCAGCGTAGCCACTGGGTATCGAACGTGCTTGGTACACATGAATGGGACGCGGTGAATGAGGGCTGGATAGTGGATCAGCAGGTTGGCTGGCGCTCAACAAGTGGGTTGGAGAACTCCGGTAAAGTGAAGTTCACCCCTGTAGGAACAGATCAGACGATGGTCGATGTGTTTGTGTATTATACGCCTCCCGCTGGCCCCGTTGGTAATGCCGTGGAGACATTGGGCTTTGGTGGCCGCTTCGATACGGTTCTGCAGAAAGACCTGGACCACTTTTCGCATATGGTTGAGCAGGCACCCGTGGGCGCGCTTGATCCTATGCAATCTCATTATCTGTTCCATGAAACGAGCGTGGTGGCGAAGGGAAAAACGACGGATCGTCAGCAGGAGTCTATGCAGCAAGATCCGATGATGACCACTGAAGCGCTACAAACGCGCAATGCGACCCTAAGCAGTGAAACCCCGGCTGCTCAACAGGCGGCTCGTGAGCAAGAGGAACAGCAAGTACAGCAAAAGGAGCAAGAACAAATGGCTACCCATGATCAAAAAGAAAATTCGCAACAGCAGGACGAGCAGAATCAGCGCGAACTGGCACAGGAACAGGCAGCGGTTCAAGATCGTGCTCAACAGCGTGAGCTTGATCCGGTCTATGATACGATTGGTGGGCGCAATGCCTCGATGGATAATACCTCATTTGGCGATCAAGATGCACGTAACGAACGTTTCCCCGATTATCATGCAGACCCAATGCTTTCACGCGCACCCGGTAATGCCGAGAATATAGCCAAAGCATCTGATAACGATGATAAGATTGAGTCGCCATGGCGCAATGCTATCCATGGTAACTCATCGGAGCAAAAAGATCAGGAAGAGTCCAATAAACCAGAAGATAAACCTACAAACGATTAGAACCCACGATCCACGACCACGATCCACGATCACGGGTTTGTTCGCTTCGCTCACCGCACCCCTACATTAGCATTGGCACGTATAACAAATCAACCC
>JACDAE010000430.1 GCA_013695595.1 Ktedonobacteraceae bacterium
GTATGGACGGTCAAGACGAAATAGCACGATTAGAAGGTATCGAAGCTCGCGTGCTAATCAGTTTGTGGGAAGGATTATGAAAATGGAAAGGAATCCAGAAAACCTGATTGAATGGGCCTTGAAAGAAGCGGAAGTCTTGCTATCTCCGTTGGGCAGCCGTTGGAAACATGTCCAAGGAGTTGCCCAACGAGCCTATTCTATAGGTGATATGTTCACTGAAGAAGATAGAGCATATCTGATAGCATCTGCCTATCTGCACGATATTGGCTATGCAACCGTTTTACAAAAAACTGGTTTACATCCCATTGATGGAGCTTGCTATCTAAAATCTCATCACCAAGATCGTTTAGCATCACTAGTCGCCTATCATTCAGGAGCACAATTTGAAGCTCGACTAAGAGGACTTACCAAGGAAATAAAACAGTTCCCTTATGAGTATTCGTTAATATCAGATGCGCTTACCTTTTGTGATATGACAACAAACTCAATTGGAAACCAAGTCTCATTTCAAGAACGCATAGGAGATATTTTCAGCCGTTATGATGAAACACACGTAGTTTTCCAGGCAATCAACCAAGCAACGCCATCATTAGGAATAGCCGTAGCCAATATCCAACAGAAATTAAATGAACTGAAGGAGTTCCATTTATCATAGATTAATTCTCAATTGGTACTGACCATTGGTACGTTCCAATATAGAGAAGTATTACTGTCGGAAAACTAGAAATCAGTAATGATATAGCACAAGATGAAAGGGCTTCTAGAGACACTTTGAAGATGGATTCACCATCAAGTAAAAAACCGCCGACACCTAAGCTGTATGGTATATTCGATATTACTAAACAGCCTGTAGAGCCAGTTGAGTAAGTCTTCTGTTTCCTAAACCGTGCGTCGGCGGTTCGAGTCCGCCCAGCCCCATTAAGATAAACTCTTCCACATAAAACGGCTCCAAAACGTCCAATACCATCAAATATATCCATTATCCGCATATTCTTTGAGTCCTAATTATCTCAATACGCGTATTAGAGACAGATGACAGTGTTCATCCTAATTCATTTTTATAAGGAGAATTTTTCATGGCTATTACCTTCACAGAACTTATTGTATGGATCATCATTGCAGCCGTTGTTGGCTTCCTGGGCGAGTTCATCGCGGGTCGCCGCGCACCTGCAGGCATTCTGGGCGCGATTATGATTGGTTTGTTCGCCATTTTCCTTATCGTCGGCTTCTTCCACTTTCATATCGTCGGCGAACCATCACTGGAGGGCGTGCCGATAATCAGCACCATTATTGCCGCGATCATGCTCGTTGTCGTCTGGAGCAGCATATCCTATCGTCGCTGATCATATATTCGTGCTTGTCTATATGGATGCAAACCGGGTCGGAGCGTCACGTTGCGTGCGCCCCGCCCCGGTTCTATTTAGAGCTACTTCTGCTTGTATGGATAGTGCAACGTTTTGTCACCCTCCCAACTCTCCCGCAGACCAGGGGTAGAGAGATCCCAATCGGGCCGCACCTTCTGGGTAACCACTCGCAGATCCTGCCATAGTTCCCCAATGGAAGGGCGTCCCCAGAACCAGTATCCATTGTAGATTTTATAGATAAGCAGTCCTGGTTCCAATATGATGGTATGTGGAATCATCGGGTCGTGGGTCGGGTCCGTGTATTCTTGAATGTCGAGATCCTTCTGTATTTTGCGCCCGGAATCTGAGAGAAAGGTCCATTGCGCACCGACTGCCGCTCGAAACTCGTTGGCTTCCAGAATATTATCCGTCGAGATGGTCACGATCTGTGTATACGCTACGGCGATTTTCGGATAGAAGGTTGCAAGCTCAAGGTGTTGCTGGTGATCCTTAGGACAATAATGCCCACGCGATAAAAGCAGAATCATTGGATCTTTGCCCTGCAATTCACTGAGCTTGCGTCGTGTACGTGCATGATCGGTTAGTTCGTAGTCAGGAAAGTGAGCACCGGGTTGTATGTCAGCACGCATAAGATCATAAATCCTTTCAAGTATCTTTAGTCATCGTATCCGTGAGGGTGTTCTTGCATCCAGTTCCAGGCATCTTCAATCATTGTGGCCAGTTCGGGCTTTTGCGGACGCCAGCCCAGCTCTTTCTGGATTTTCACGCTGGATGCAACAAGCACGGGAGGATCGCCTGCACGCCTGCCAACTTCGTTTGCCTTGATCGGTCGCCCTGTTACCTTGCGTGCCGCTTCAATGACCTCCAATACTGAGAAGCCTCGCCCGTTGCCCAGATTGTAGATTTTATGTTCTCCCTGGCGTGCAGCATTGAGGGCGAGAATATGTGCTCGTGCCAGATCCTCAACATGGATATAGTCCCGAATCGCCGTTTTATCATGTGTCGCATAATCGGTTCCATAAACATCAATGGCTTCGCGCTTCCCCACCGCCGCACTGAGTACAAGCGGAATAAGGTGCGTCTCCGGTTGATGCATCTCGCCCAGATGACCGCTGGCTCCTGCGACATTGAAGTAGCGCAAGCTTACCGCAGCCAGTCCATGGGCCGCCGCTTCAAAACTAATCATTTGATCGACGGCAAGCTTTGAGCCGCCATAAGGATTGGTTGGACGTGTTATGGCAGTCTCTAAAATAGGTGTCTCTTCAGGTGCACCATAGACCGCTGCCGTTGAGGAAAAAACGAGGCGTTTGATATCTGCCGCACGCATCGCATCCAGCAGATTGAGCGTCCCAACCACATTGTTACGATAATAGCGCTCCGGATTACCTACCGACTCTCCTACAAGTGACAATGCCGCAAAGTGAAGCACGCCATCAAAGCCCCCCTGTACAATCTCTTTCAAGTTTGCACTATCCAACAGATCACATTTCACAAAATGAGCTTTTGGATTGACCGCAGCGCGATGTCCTTTGACAAGGTTATCCAATACCGTTGTGTCATGTCCGGCTTCTATCAGTTGAGTAGTCATAACGCTACCTATATAGCCGGCCCCGCCTGTGACAAGAAGTTTCATATGCATCTCTCCTGAAACAGAATAAAGAATATCTTTATTGCTGAACCCACCTGTAATAATACGACAGGCGATACATGTTCAGCTATCTTCATTGTAAGCATACACATCAATCCAGAACGAAGGGTACAGAAAGAATAGATCCTCTGATGAAAACAAAGAGACGACCATGTGAATATGGTAGCCGTCTCTTCTATGCCTGTTTCTTGCAATGATCTCTATGTACTCATTTCAAGGTGTTTAGCCTGTTGGTAGCCTCGGTGATTGCATAACTGACGCCCAGTTCCTGCGCGAGTGTATGAGCATGCTGAAAATTTTCGCGTGCCTGTGCCGTATCTTCCTGCATAAGTTGGATATTGCCAATGGCAAGCAGGGAGAAGATAAGCGCATTTTTAATACCCATTTCTTCGGCTAGAGCCTGAGCATTCTGGTAATTGATCAATGCACTCTCAGAATCTTCTCGTTTCAGATAGATATCGCCCACCAGTATATGTGAGTGGGGCAGATAGACCCTGAAGCCAATCTCTTCACGCAAGGCAAGGGAGGTCAGGGCATAGTTGAGGGCTGCGTCCAGGTCGCCCTTATTCATGACTAATCCAGCCAGATGGCGAAGAGCATACGATTTCTCTAATTTGTGATTATAAAGGTCAGCAAATTGTAGTGCTTCGGTATAACATTCCTGTGCTTTTTCAACAAGCTCACGTTGCTCATAGGTGAGTCCACTATGAAATAGCGCCTCGCTAATGCCCCTGGTATCGTGCAGTTTCTCCCGATAGGTCAGCGCTTGCTGAAAATAGGTGAATGCCTCTTCATAATCCCCTTCATCCGCGTTCAGCTTTTTGTAATAATGAGCTTGCCCAATGAGACTGAGTGCATCGGCAATCCCCTTTTCATAATGAGCAGTTTCAGCAAGCTGTTTTGCTTCAAGGGCCGTTGCAAGCGCAAGATCAAAGCCCTGATTCATAAGAAAATAATGTGCGACAAGAATTTTGCCATATTGTAACGTGATTTTAACTCGATCACGCAGGTGCACCTCTTTTGCCGCAATGAGCTGCAAACCTGTTTTAAGGACACCCACGGCTTCGTCCAATTTACCAAGATAGTAGTACAGTTCTGCTATCTCACATAAAGAATAGATTACACTGGTGAAATGATCAGAGATGGAATGAGAGGAATTTGTTGATTGCGTCATGGTCATCTTCACTTTCCTATTGTTTTACTTCAGAATAAAACCTGTTCAAAATGGTTACGCCATTTATATCATAGTTCCTTCTATCTGCCAAATAAAGCAACCTGAGTGTGCTATATTCGCATAGAAAAACAGGAATTTTATAGTTATATAACCCATAACAAAAAGGAATATATCGGAGACGTTCAATGTTATTTTCCTATGAATGCGTTTCTTACCTTTACCTGTTCTTTTCGAGGAGAAGTGCCCAATGGAAAGTATCTCTACGCTGAGTAGTGGCCTGCGTGTAGACATACATCTCGCAAAATTTACTCAAGTATGTATTGTTGTCCTGACCGCTGTCGCCTTTATCGTACAATGGCCTGTGCTTGTTCTGGTTGTAATGCTTTGTATGGCTATCAGTGTTGTAGCTCTGGCGGCGAGTCCTTTCCGCTTGCTTTATAAAAGCATTATCGTACCATTGCATGTATTGCAGCCGCGCATTGTAGAGGATGATCCAGCTCCACATCGTTTTGCACAGGGAAGCGGAACATTATTCCTTCTTGCGGGTACCCTGGTTCTGTTTTTTACGCCTGCAATTGCCCTGGGTTGGACCCTTGATCTTATCGTCTTCGTGCTTGCAGGTATTAATCTGACAGTTGGTTTTTGCGCAGGTTGTTTTGTGTATTTCCATCTAGGTCGCCTGGGAATATTGCCAAAGGTGCGTTATGAAGGTAGTTTTCACTGGCGAGGAGTATAACAGCATATGACTGCTCTTATTATCAGGTTGGCAGTACTGGCCCTTGTGGCGTTGGGAAGCTGGTTGCTGGTTCGCATTGGAAAACACTTTGTGGAGGTCAAACGCCAGCGTGCACTTGCCGCACCTGCAACGCCGTTTGCTTCTTTTAAAATACAAATCCTGTCATTTAGCAGTGATGATTGTCGTCAATGTAAACTTCAGGCCCCCATCTTACAGCGTATTCTTGAAGCCAGAGGAGATGCTATCTCCGTCACCGAGATCGATGCACCAGCGCAGCCAGAGCTTAGCTCCCGCTATCAGGTTCTTACTGTGCCCACAACAGTGGTTCTGGATACAAATGGGAAGGCGCAAGCAATCAATTATGGTTTTGCGAATACGCAGAAACTCTTGACACAGATAGACGCTCTTCTCTCATAATGTCGCAAATCTGGTAGGGACCCGATTGCATGACTCTGTCGAGAAAAGATGTCCGGACAAGGAAACGCGTGCCTGTCTGCGATACAGACCCTTGCTGGATGTCCGAATCTCTTTTCTCGACAGAGTCATTGCATCGGGTCCCTACCTTAAAACATTACTGCAAAAAATCCAGAGTTGCGCGTGTTAGCACCTCAACCGCAACGGGCAGAGCGTCTTCGTCGATATTGAAGCGTGGATGGTGATGGGGATATTTCGCCTCTTTCGCCTCATTATGAGCACCCACAATAAAGTAACAGCCCGGTACAGCATTCAGAAAACAGGCCATATCATCGCTACCAGTGGTCATAACCTCTTCTGATTCATCGACTGCCTGTTCGCCCACTGTTGCCAGGGCTGCTTTGTGCACGACTTCAGTCATGGCTGGATCATTAATACAGGGCGGGCATCCATCGAACCAATTTACCGTACATGAGCCGCCCATGGCTGCTGCGACTCCTTGTGCTACCTCCTGAATACGTCTCAGCAGATATTCTCGCTGTTCGTTGCTAAAGGCACGCATGGTGCCCTTCATAATCGCATCTTCAGGAATGATATTAAAGGCTGAGCCAGCATGGATGGAGGCAATCGTAATTACTGCAGGACTAAAGGGAGACGTTTCGCGGCTAATCAAGGTTTGCAGGGTAGTTGTAATATAGGCTGCGATGACGATGGGGTCAACAGCTTCGTGTGGTGATGCTGCGTGTCCACCCTTGCCATGAACCGTCATTTCCAGGGTATCGGCACTTGCAAAGACCGCTCCAGATCGTACACCAACGCGGCCTAGAGCGTAGTTACTTATAAGATGCAAGCCGATAATGTTATCCACGCCCTCCAGTGCGCCATCTGTGATCATTGGTGCTGCACCACCAATAACTTCTTCGGCTGGTTGAAAAATAAACTTGACATTACCGCTCAGTTCGGCCCGGCGTTTGCTCAAAATATCGGCGACTGTGAGGAGAATCGATGTATGGCCATCGTGCCCGCAGGCATGCATCTTCCCATCTACGGTGGAACGGTAATCTATCTCGTTCAATTCGTGGATGGGGAGTGCATCCATATCGGCCCGAATGCCAAGCGTTTTAGTGCCGGGTGTGCTTGCATTTCCGCGTAACAGGCCAACGACGCCTGTTTTGGCAATATTGGTCTGCACTTCTAGACCAAGGGCACGCAGACGTTGTGCGACGATGGACGAGGTGCGTACTTCTTCAAAGGCCAGTTCAGGATGTTCATGCAGATCGCGGCGCATCGCTACAAGATCGGGGACGCGCTCATCAATTTCAGCCTTGAGAGAATCAAAATTTGAGACAGCCATAATTTCTCCTACGAACTCATTTCCCTTTGGGAAAGCTGATAGGCGGCAAGACGCGAAGTGCATCTCCCTCTGATTGTTATATTCTCATACTATCACACAAGATCTGTGTGATGGTAGGCGCGAGGAGGGGGAGAGGAATCTGTCAAAAAAAACCTTCTCTAAGGATTGACAGAGCCACGGTCTTCTGGTATTATTCGACATGAAGAACAGCACTTATAAATTCAAAGACCAGCGGTTTACAAAACCACTGGTGTATGATGAATAATGGGCGATCTTCTAAGCCGATGTAGCTCAGTGGCAGAGCAGCGGTTTTGTAAACCGCCGGTCATCAGTTCGACTCTGATCATCGGCTTTTTTGTTTCTCAAATGACTTCCCCAAAAGAAAGTTCGCCAGTCCTATTTCTGTGACCTTTTCCCCTCTACAACGATTATACTAATAGGAGGAGTTGGCCCACAACTCCCTCATAGCCATTTTTCTATATTCAACATGGTAATATTTATGTCTATTTATCTGGTACAATTGTTACAACGAGGCGAAAATCAAAGGGAAACGTGATATAATAGGGGCCATATTAAGACGATTAGTGCACGGTGGAGAGAGGTACAGCACTTATGGCAATGTTCGAGAGTTTATCGAAGCGTTTAGAAGGTATATTCAGTAATCTTGATGGGCATGGGAAGCTAACTGAGGATGATGTCAACGCGGCCTTGCGTGAGGTGCGTATTGCGTTGATTGAGGCTGACGTGAATCTGAAGGTAGCGCGTCAGTTCGTTGAGCGTGTCAAAGAGAAAGCGATAGGCTCTAACGTCGCGGGAAGCCTTTCTCCAGCCCAGCAGGTTCTTTCGATTGTAAATGAGGAACTGGTAGAGGTGCTTGGTGGAACTGATGGGCAGAATAAGCTCGATCTCAATGGTACTCCACCAAATGTGATTATGCTGGTTGGTTTGCAGGGTTCTGGTAAAACGACGACGGCGGCGAAATTGGCTAATTATCTGCGCAAGCAGGGACAGCGGCCCCTCCTGGTCGCAGCCGATATGTATCGTCCTGCCGCCGTTAATCAGCTCAAGACGCTGGGTAAGCAACTGACGGTTCCAGTCTATTCCGAGCCAGCGGGAGCCGATCCGGTTGATATCTGCGTACGTTCGCTTGATTATGCACGTGAGCAGGCCAGCACAGTTGTTATTCTGGATACCGCTGGTCGTTTGAATATCGATGAGCGCATGATGAATGAGGTTATGAGTATTCGTACTCGTGTGCAGCCACGCGAGGTGTTGCTGGTGGCCGATGCAATGACCGGTCAGGAAGCGGTACGTGTGGCGGGAGACTTCAATCAGGCCGTCTCATTAACGGGTATGATTTTGACAAAGATGGATGGTGATGCTAGAGGTGGTGCGGCTCTGTCGATACGTTCGGTAACGGGCGTGCCGATCAAGTTCATGGGTATGGGCGAAAAGACCGACGCGTTGGAGCCATTTTATCCTGATCGCCTGGCTTCGCGTATTCTCGGTATGGGTGATGTGCTTTCCCTGATCGAGCGTGCTCAGGAAAGCATCGATGAGGAAGAGGCGCTCAAGGCGCAGGCCAAGTTGCAACAGGGCAAATTCGACTTTGAGGATTTCCTCAGTTCGATGCGTCAGTTGAAGCGGATGGGGCCATTGCGTCAGGTGATGGAGATGCTGCCAGGTTTCAATAAGCTGGCATCGGCTCCTGAGATGGAAGAGGCGCTGGAGGGCGATCAACTCAAATATATTGAGGCCATGATTCTCTCAATGACGCGAGAGGAAAGGCGCAATCCTGACATTATTAATGGTAGTAGACGTAAGCGTATCGCTAAAGGAAGTGGGACAAAGGTAGAGGAAGTGAACCAA
Source organism: Ktedonobacteraceae bacterium (assembly GCA_013695595.1). Classification (GTDB taxonomy): domain Bacteria; phylum Chloroflexota; class Ktedonobacteria; order Ktedonobacterales; family Ktedonobacteraceae; genus JACDAE01. Next base: position 8,560 of record JACDAE010000430.1, read on the forward strand.
CTGCTCAAGCAGTTCGGCGAAATGCGTACAATGATGCGCCAGATGAGTTCTGGTAAAGGTCCATGGGCTCAGTTAGCCCGTCAATATGGTGGTGGTGAGGGTATGCCTGGCCTGCCTGCTGCGCCTCGTCAAAGCGGGGGCAAGAAAACTGGCAAGGCCGCACGTAAAGAAAAACGTAAACATAAAGCGAAAAGCGGGAGGAGATAACCTTCTATGCACACACCACGAGTCGGTAGCCTGCGTCCAGGGGCGCAGGTGGTACTGACTGCCCTGTTCCTCAGCACACTGCTCTTAACCAGCGCTTGCGGAGCTAACCCACAGACACAACAACAGGCCAGCCAGAATCAGACGAAACTCAATAGTTTATTGCAAAGGGCCCAATCAATTGGCGTCCCTCAATCACTCTTACAGCCAATTATAAAGCAACAAAAACAATTAACCAGTACACAGGCACCTTTTAATATCTTCGATAGTACACCTGCAACCAATTATTATCGAAACATTGGCACACGTTATGGGCAGTTAGTGACACAGACGCAAAGTATCATTGATTCGACAACCAGTCAGGATCAGACACAGGCTCAGTTTGATGTTCACAGCTTTACAGAGGCCGTCTCAGAAGCCAACGCTCAGAAGCTCCCTGTACAGTACTTCCAGCAACAGCTTGCTTCGGTACAGACCACACTGTCAGCCGCGAACACTCCTAAAGGGTATGCAGCAGTTAGCGCGAAAACGCAGGATCTGGATCAAGCACTTACGCTGTTGAAGACAACAAACAGTCAGTTAACAACATTCAAAAGTACAATTAACCAGATGCAGGCTGCTCACCTGGATACTACCGCAATGCAGATGCAGTATCAGAGCGATCAGCAGCAACTTGCAACCGCTCAGCTCGTACCAACCTTCCAGAAATTAGGTACAGTGATCAGCGCTCAGTATCTCCAGGCTGTGGTCAGCACTAATCTGGCTTTGCCTTATGTCGTCAATGCGAAGTTGAGCGACATTTCGAGCAAAGTGCAGTTCCTGAAGACGTATGGTGTTGATATAACGCTTTATCAGCAATCACTTGATACTGACAAAGTTGCGGCACGTAAAGTCACAAACGTGCAGCAGTATATTCAATTTTCTAAACAAGTAGATACAGACATTACATCGATGCAAGGCGATCTTGTGACTGGTCAGGCGCATGCTTTGCTTACGCAATTTCATAAAGAGGCAGATGCGTGGAGCAAGTTGCATATGTACCACGACAAGTTCGATAACAATAATTACTCCATGGATGCGGCCTATCAGGATGTGGGCATGGGTTCGATGCTGGACGAGGAAATGACCTGGAATTACTCAGTTAGTGATTATCAGGGCATGATCCAGACGATCCAGGATGAATTTTTCAATTTGCATATGTTTGAGGCCAATTTTAACGATAAGACGCCTTTTAACAAAGTGCATGCAACTGATACCCAGCTCCTTGATCATTACAAGTGGCAGAAGGGGCAGACCATTGTTGTCTCGACGTCGGAGCAGGCGTTGCGTCTGTATCAAGATGGGAAACTAGTAACATCGTTCCTGGTGACGACGGGTCGTGCGGAACTACCTGCACTTGCTGGCGCATGGACCGTGCAGAACCGCGAGGCACCGACGGAATTCAAGTCGCCTGATCCGCCAAGTTCGCCCTACTACTATCCACCAACGCATATCAATTATGCGATCCTGTATCATCACGGTGGCTACTTCCTGCATGATTCATGGTGGCGTCTGGACTACGGTCCTGGTACGCAGTTCCCACACGTTGACTCAGGTGGAGATACGCTCTTTTCAAATAATGGAAGCCATGGTTGTGTGAACTTGCCTGAGGCTAAGGCTGCATGGCTCTTCGCCAATACAGATTTCAATACGCAAATCATCATTTACTAATAAGCCAATCGGGCGAAGGACTCTCCTTTATGGAGAATCCGGAACATTGGAACAGGGGTAGGGACGTCGCCTTGCGTGCGTCCCTACCCCTGTTCCAATGTTCCATCCTGGAATAACTGTTCAGAATCCCAACCCCACCTCATTCTTGCGATATAATAAGAGCACTCACGTTCTCTTACGCATAGAGCATGCGCAAAGAAATCCTGGCGTGTTACTTTGTAGAAGCATATCTCTTACATCCGAATACTAAATTACCTGCACCTATATCCTTTAAAACAGGCATACAATGAAAAATATCTATCTCTGCATCGATCCAGCCATCATGGAGCTTTAGCATGCAGCAGCAAACACAAATGATACCATATAACGTCCAGCGCAGCGCCACACGCCATCGGCTAGGTTCTCCGCAAGCGATCTATGCCGCAAGAAAAGAGAGCTGGCTTCATCTCCTGCCGGGTATTATTGCTTTGCTCATCGGTGGTGCTGTTCTCGCTTATTTCTTGCATGCCTACACTACCTTCTTTATCTTCTGGCCCTTCTGGCAGATGGCTCTTGTACCAATTATCGGTGCCGGATGGAGCGCCGTTGGTCTGTGGATACTGCTCTCGTCCTGGTTCTCTCCCAAAATACGCATCTTTGTCTATACAGAAGGATTGGTCTATGCCACTCGTACATGCGAGGTCATACGTTGGGGCCAGATGGAGCGCCTATGGAAAGATATTCGCTTCGACAGAAAAAAGCACAAAATTAGCTCGTATATAATGCGGCGCAACGATCAAGCATTTTTTGTGTTTAAGCCCAACCTGCTCGATGGAGAGAAGCTGGGAATGCTGTTGGAAGAAGAGATCACGCGCCGCCTGCTCCCACGCGCCATCGTTGCCCTTGACGCAGGTGATCCCATCCTTTTCGATACTATTGCCATCAGCCCAGGCTCAATTCGTGTCAAGCAGGGACGCAAAAAGCTGGCCTGGAGTGAACTTGAACGCCTGCATCTCGATGATCAAGTGCTAGAGATCTATAAAAAGGGCCAGCCTGCTCCATGGGCCTCTTTGCAGGTCGTGGATATTCCTAACGTTGAGATACTGCGCGGACTTGTCCGCTATGCCCAGCAAGAATTGGAATATCGGCAAGTACCCGCGATTGCTGCCTACCGGGCGGGCCTCTCCGTGGCCTTTGGTCCCTTAAAAATCAGTCCGCGTGGCGTCGTGATCAATAATAGTACTCTCACATGGAATGAGATTGCTGGCATCGGCGTGGGTGAGAGCGAAGTGATGATCAAACGGAAGGGGAATCCTGCCAGTTGGAATGTTTTTCCCCTCTGGCGAATTCCCGATGTTTCTTCATTGAAAGAGCTGATCAACTACATTATGCGCAACGCCGTCTAAAATGGTTTATTATGCCGTCTGCGCAAAGGCAAGGATAAAGCCATTGCAATCCTGTATTGCGAATTCTTGCGCTCCATAGAATGTCTTATGCATATCCTGAACGATGGTGGCGCTTCCCTTCAGGTGCTTATAGAGTCCTTCCACATCTTCCACCTCAATGTAGAATGTAAGCGAGCCGCCGATCTCTTTGTGTTGTAGAGCAGGAATTTCCTCTCCCAGGCTTGTTCTGGACTGAAACATCATCTCTACTGTGTCTCGTTTCAGCATTGCCCAGGCGAATTGACCCTCTTCTGGTACGGTTACGAGCACCTCAAATCCGAGCAATTTTTGGTAAAATTCGATGGTGTTATTGACATCTTCAACCATGATGTTAGGGGTAAGTTTCTTGAGGCTAATTGTCATTTTGGTATCCTCCTTATGCGCCCAACATGATGAATGCATGCTTGTCGGGTGTCTGTATATTGAATATTGAGCCAAAGGGCATCCGAACGATAGATGTTGTGCCAGCATCTTTTGCGGTAAGGGCGGTATGCAGCTCCTCAAGGTTATCCGTCTTGAAGTATAGCTCGACAGTTCCAGCCGGTGGTGTACCGTTGCCCGCAAGGTTCAGACCAAAACCAATTTTTTCTTCATTGCCACTCAGGCCACGAAAAACTTCTCCTTCACGCTCACTTGGCGTAAATCCCAGCTTTTCGGTAAAGTATGCGAGCGATTCATCAAGATCTGAGACGTAGAAGACAACAAAGTCGAGAACTGGCATAGTTGACATAATTTTGCTCCTTATTTTGGCGATACTCATGTTTTTTTCTCTATACCAGTAGTCTAACGTAGAGCAGTGACAACAGTATGTCAGCAGCGATATCACTTTGTGCGACTGCCCATATCTTGATAATTTTGTAGCATCCTTTGCGTTTCCTCGGCCAGCCGTCGTCGTAGTGAATCTGGTTCTAGTATCCTTACGCGGCTGCCCCAGCCAAGAAACCATTGCATAACTTCACTCTCATGACGTATCTTCAACGTCACCAGGAGACCTTCAGCGGTTTCCTCTTCATTAGAGACATAATAGTTACGCTCTTCATGGACCCAACGTGCTATTTCCTTGTCAAATAATGCACGTACGATAAGATCTCTGGATTGGTTTTCTTGATGATGATGCATCTGAAAATGTGGGGGACGTGTGAAAGTCTGCTCTAGTAGTGCAAGGTCTTCTATGCGATCGAGACGGAACGTGCGGATATCCTGGCGCATGTGGCAGAACGCGATCAGATGCCAGCTATTGAGGAGATACGCCAGACCATAAGGATCGGCCTCCCGCGTATGGGAGACATTCTGGGCATCGCCACTGTGACGTGTGTAGTAACAAAAACAGATAGTGTTGCGGTCGAGAAGCGCCCGGCGTAACAATTGCAACCTCTCGCTTTCTCTGGCATTAGTTGCAGTCCCAACAAAACGAATATTGCTTTGTATATACTGCACATCGTTGCGCAACGCCTCAGGTAGCACGCCCTCGATTTTACGGCTGGCTGATTCTGCTGCCAGGCGGTATTGAGCATCAAAATTGCGTGCCATAAAATCGCTGCCCAGCAACAGCATCGTAGCTTCCTCCGTTGTGAAGCTCAGTGGCGGCAAAAAGTAGCCCTTCATCAACGAGTAACCCTGACCGGGTATAGAGACAATCGGTACGCCAGCTTCACATAATGCTACAACATCACGGT
>JACDAE010000451.1 GCA_013695595.1 Ktedonobacteraceae bacterium
TGCGTCTGCTCAGGTGCAAGGCATTCGCCCACCAATGTAAATAATGTCATACCCTCGGCATATTGCTTCTGCTGAAAATGTTCAATCCCTCGCTCCAGGAGAAACGCTACCGAAAAATTTTCTTTGATCATAAGCTGAGTGACCTATACCATAGAGAGCTTCTTCTGAAATCCGTACACCGATCAACGATTTATGGCCACGGCTCAATTGGATAAGATGCGCGACTCTGTACTCCTACCCTTATACTTGTCAACGTACTACAGGATTGCACACATGGAAGAGAGTATGTTGGTTGTTCGCCGCGAAATAGCTGAAAATCATGACACTGTGCTTGCATTAGTTGCTTTTCCTTTCATCTTGACACTTCATTCTGGTCACTTATGATCAAGACAAACATATAAAACGTCTAAAATGACTTGCTACAGACGAGCACATGTTCGTCATGATGAAATGATACACGACCCTTCTTGACCGCATCTTGTCAATTTATTGACAAGAACTTGACAGGAAAGATTTCTCAGTGTCGATAGGGTGTGTAAGGAGCAATTAACGAAAAAGAAGGAAGGGTCTGCATCCATTGGGGGAAATATTGGGACGAGGCGTAGGGACGTGTGCTGGCCCATTGGCTCCACCGAATCCATGAATGGCGGACGCGGTGAACCTGGTGCCCTACCGGGGTTGCGGCATTCCGATTATTGAATGCACGTCCACGTCGCCTCTTCCTGATTCGGTGGAGCCAATGGGCCAGCACACGCCCCTACGCCTCGTCTCCATCTGGTCGACTTGATGGCGAGGACGATCTTACCAGACGCAAATACAGGTTCTGAATAGTTTGTCCAGGCGCAATAGCCAATTCCTGGTGTAATGCCTCAACACAACGTTGATATTGACGCAGAGCCAGTCCTCTTTTGCCCTGACGAAGGTAATAACGCATCAATCCATAATGGGCTTCTTCCATGCAATTATCTACCGCTAAAATCTTTTGCCAATGGCTTGAACTCTCATCAAATTGCTCATGTCGCCAGGCAATCTGAGCCAACTGGCTGCGAGCATCCAGATAAGCACGCTGGAGCTCATCACGCCGCAGAATACACCAGTTACTATAAAAAGACTGCACATACTTGCCCTGATACAGGTCTACCATCTCCAGAAAAACGGTTCTAGCCGTCTCCTCATCACCACTGGTAATGGCATGCTTTGCCTGAACATAATATTTCTCAAATGCGGCAACGTCGTACCATATATCATTTCCATAGAGAGCTGCCAGGTTGAGCGTATAGACGCCAGCCTGTGACATAATACAGCTTTCCCCTATCGTCTTTCGCAAATGATAGATTATCGAGTGGAACGTAGGATTCGTCTTTTCACTGACATGTGACCAGAGCACCGTCACGATCTGTTCTTTGCTCATTGGACGGCCCTGATCAAGCAAAAAGAGAAAAACCTCCAGAGAACGCCTCATCCGCCAATGGGTGATGGGCTTGTTATTGATGACAACCAGTGGTTCGCCTAATGCCTGTATCTTGAGTCTTGGGTAATCAGCAACCAACAAAATAGAAGTCGAAACCTTCGATATTGATACAGGTCGATCTTCAACCACTGGTGTCTCTGGATCCAACTGCAACAGTTCTCTTAACTGCACCAATTCTGGTTGTATCCTGACGAAGTGCTGCAACGCTGGCAGGCGACGAAACTCTATATCGATAAAGCGCTTGTAGTCGCTCCGCTTCACCAGGATCTGTGTGACCTCTTTCAAGCGTCGTATCACCTCGGAGGTCAGCCCCTGTGCCAGGCGGCAGGCTGCAATGCATAACGTCACACGTACCTGCTCGCGGATGAAGCCAGGCTTTTTGACGGCAGGCTCAATTGCAGCCAGGCTGGCACACGCTTCATCATAGGCACTCTGATAGAGCAGGATCATCCCATAGGTTAGCTCACGCACAACGCGCTCATAGCCAATTCTATTTTCACTGATGAGCGGTGGGTCTACTTCCGAGACGAGCAACATAGCCGTTGATGCGTCTCTCATCAGAAGATAGGTCATGGCCAATGTACACAAGCTGCCATTAATTAAATATTGATCTTTCACCTGACGGGCAAGAGCCAACCCGTCCTCCGTGGCAGTCAGCGATTGCTTATACAGCTCCTGATCTTGATAGAGTTCGCCTAGATTTACCAGCGCATAGGCCATCCCGCGCTCAAAACGCAGTTCAGTCGCGGTAGTATAGGCCTGCGTTAAAAGGGCCTCAGCTTCCTCAAGTGCGCCCTGATTATTCTTGATGAGCCCCATTCGGATCAGATTGTTCACCTTGCCATGCTCATCATTCAACTGGTCGCAGCAACTGATGGCACGTGTAAGATGATGCTCGGCCAGGGCAAAGTTTCCTATCTGGTTATAGGTGCTGGCCAGCGCACTGTGAATATCAGCGACCTGTTGCCCTGTACTATGGCGTCCCCACAATTGAAGCGCCTTTTGTAGATAGGTGATACCGGAAGAAAAATCGCCTAAGAGATTTGCACACATGCCAAGGCGCGTATAGGTTTCTACGCGCAAGACGGTTTCGTTTTCGGGCAAGTGCTTAAGGACCTGTAGACAGGATTCTTGTGCCTCTTGATACACACCTTTCTGAAACAAGGCTTTACTGCGCACAACCGTTATGTATGGCTGCAATTCAGTGAGATCATGGATACCAACGACCTGTGAATTCTCTACTATGGCCTGAGAAGCGATATCAAGGAGAGGGATTGCATGAGCATGCTCGCCGATGATGAGATAGAGGGTTGCGCTTATCAGCAGGATCTCCGGGTAGCGTTCCTGAGTAGCGTTGGGCAACATGTCAATCCAACGGGTGAGCGTCGCCGTATAGCCTTGAGAGAGCATATGGGTATTGGCTTCAATGATGAGTTGAGCCATCATATCATCTGCACTAATTGCGTAGGCATGATAGATAGCCTGATCGTAATCCTGTTGCTCATGAAAAAGTTCTGCCGCACGTCGATGCAGCATGGTAAAACGTTCAGGAGACTGGTAACGAAGCTCTTCACGCAGGAGCTCACGTAAAATAGGATGGCAGGTGTAGATAATTTGTGCACCCGCACCGCTGCGTGTAACAAACATTCCACGTTGCTCTAAATAGGCCAGACGTTCACCAGCATCCGGAGCATCCAGGAGCCTGGAGCAGATCGCCGGATCCATATGCTCCAACAAGGTTACTTCTTTCAGAAACGTGTACATCTCGGGTTCACGACCAAATACTTCATTGACGAGATAGGCAAAGAGATGGTGACGATCCATTGGCAGAGCTACCGAGTTCGGCGTGGGTGGAGTGCTCATTCCTCCATGCAAAAACTTCACATCGCTCAGATGCGTGCCTAACAAAATTCCGGCGATCCAGCCATCAAATGAGACCGCGAGTTGCTCGGCTTCCGTCTCACTCAAGGGTGCCATATTCTGCACGATAGCCAGTTCGCTAATCTCCTGAACGGTAAAGCGCAAAATACTACTATCCCAACCAATGATCTCGCGATTGACCTGCAAAGAGGCAAATTCGAGGGAAGGGACGGCACGGCTCTCAATAATCAAGACACATTGTGGCGGAATCTTGCGCAATAATTGATTCACCAGGTCATTGACTGCAAGGCAATCGTTCACCTCATGATAGTTACAGAGTATAAGTGCAAAACGCTCAGTGATCTCAATCGCGACAGCATCGACCAGGGCATCAATGAAGGTATCAAAAAGATGAGGGTCGGCAGGATGGTTGATGTCTGTTGAAATCGCCCGTGAGAGCAAAGGGTCGAGGCTCGCGCCGAATTGTGGGAAACGATAACGAATACTTGCAAGAAGGAATTCAAGGAACGTTATCTTATCGGCGTCGATAGGATCGAGAAAATACCAGCAGCATGGAATAGTCGTATTCCTGGCAAAATCTGCAAGAAGCGTTGTTTTTCCATAGCCCGCAGGGGCACATAATAAAACAAGCTTATAGTGAGGTACATCTTCTCTAGTTTCAAATTCCCACCCGGCCAGGGTAGCATTAAGTTTTTCTATAAGTGATTTGCGGTGGAGGATAGTTTGAGGTAACCTTGGGCTGACAACTTTCCTCAAAACGACATGTGAATCATGCACCAGTCTTCTCCTTATAGATAGTTAGTGGGCTATCGGGCCATCCCGTGAAATCGCGGAAACAGTTCAGCTGTATAAAAAGTTAACAAATACGGTCATTCCGGAAATTGTTTCTTTCAAACCAAAACCCCCCGGTTACTGTATCACTTCTATCTGGATGAGTCAAAGTGGGTGGAATAATTTAATAATAATTTATACTACCTTTAATCTTATCATACTGTATACCAGCAAAAACAGCCTCCAGAGCCATTCTAGGGAAAACAGAAATAGCCCGAACACCTGATTATTTCAAGTATTCGAGCTTAAAAAGCTCATTGCAGTAAATTAACTCCTTTTATCCTGCTTTCGAGAGGTCCGCCATTCCTGCATTCTGGCACGTTTCCCTTCAGGATACCTATGCATTTCTAGAGCATCCACAGGAGAAAAACGATTATACGACTGCTTCAAATCCTGCTGAGCTAAGTGTACATATATTTCTATCATATCCCAGTTCTCATGACCTAATATGTTTTTCAAGACAATCGTAGGCATACCATTCTTAATAGCATTAACGGCGAACCAGTGACGGCAGGTATGAGGACTCACCCGCTTGTCATCAATACTCGCAACCATTTTCAAACGAGAAAAAATCTTCCAGGCTCCATGAGCACTCAAAGGATGACCAAAAGCAGTCAAAAAAACGTAATCATCAGAATGGACTTTATCAAGAGGCTCACCACGCCAGTAACGAACATAAGTATCAAGATGTTGACGAGCAATCTTACCAAAAGGAATACGCCGTTCCTTTGCTCCTTTTCCTTGAACATAAATCATTTCCTCATTCCAACTTACATCAGCAAACTTTAAACTACAAGCCTCAGAAACACGTATACCTGTAGAAAGCAAGAACCATAAAAGAGCACGATCACGAGCAGCAAGCGCCTTGCGTTCATCTTCTGTTAAAGCTCGACCCTTTGGCATACGATCACAAGCCATATCCAAACGTTTTAGCTCATCCTCAGAAAAAAGACGAATAAGAGCCTTATCGACTTTAGGAGCTTTCAAACCCGCCATAGGATTAACTGATAAATGACCATGAGACACAAGCCAACTAAAAAAGATCGTAACATCACGATTATACGTCTCAATTGTACGACTACTATATGGACGACCCCAAGCACTTTTCGCACCACTCAAGTAGGAAAGCCATTCTATAATATCTTTCTCCTCAATCTCCCCAAGTAATCTATAATGACGTTTCTCTTGAATATACGAGAGAAACAGGCGTATCACTGATCTATAATCTTTTTGTGATGCCTCAGAAAGATTTAAAGCACTTCGAGACATCATAAACAATTCTAAAGCATCATCAAATGAAAGCCCTTGCTCTTGAGAGTCTATAGACTGCTGAACATTAGTAACATTTTGCACACCATTCTGACGACGTTTTGACATCTTCATAGAACACCTCCTACTAACTAATAATCACCCGACGCGCTTTAGTTCACTTCGTTGATATGCCCAAATGCCTATCACCCGCCTGGACAAGTACACCCCTCCACTTTCCATATCCTTCAAAACACTCAACAACGCCTTCCGTTTGCGCAGCCGATACTCCTGAATATCGTTGGTAAATTCGTCTTTTTCCTTCAACATCCAGGGCGAACGCTTTTCTTGCACCTCTTCCTGATCATCTTCAGACTCTAGTGGCAAGCCATTTCCTTGTTCAGGCACCACAGCCACCTCAACAAGCTCACTATTTTCCGGTTCCATCGTTTCATTTTCCAGACCAGCAAACAGTCGCTTCCGTAGATCAGCAACCCGTTCAGGAAAGAAGTTACGCGAATAGCGAACCCGATGCGCTTTACTCACGACTTCTTCCGTGAACATTTGCTTCTCGACCCGCTTGCCCTGCTCATCCTCGACCAAAACCAACCGCTCACGCTGAACTTCTTTTGCCCCCTTCTCACCAATGGCAACCGACTTCGTGAGATACTTGGTCACATACCCAATCGCTTTGGCGTTGCGTATGCGCTCAATCCGCGCTATTTTTGCACCTCGACCCTCCTGCTCTTCTGTCGCCGCGATATAGTGCGTTGCCGACATCCAGAGCGGTTGCACGACCTCTTTATATGGAATGCAATCAACATTCGTAATCAACACATGCCAGTGAAAGCCATTGCGCACAAAATCTTTATGCCGTTCTAAGACCGCAAAGTATTCAATCTGATACGAAGGACGAGCACCAATATGATTTGGCCCCCGTCCTTTTGACCCACGCCGCAATGCCTGAACAAACGTCGTAAGCGCACGCGCCGCCTCTTGCACCGTGTTCCCGGCTTTGGTCAGTGTCAGAAACAACACCGGATCAGCAGCC
>JACDAE010000468.1 GCA_013695595.1 Ktedonobacteraceae bacterium
CGTAGGCGCGAGGAAAGCGAGAATTAAATAGCCCTGATCTCTGGCATTGCTGCGCATCCATGTTTGCTGCTTGCATATACTGAAAATGCCTCATAGGATACGAGTTAAACTAGAGTTTTGGATGAATTTACACGCGCGAGTGGCCTATTTGGACTATCTGTCCCTGGCGGATGCGTGAAGTTGTAACTGAAAAACGTATCTTTAAATAGAGGGGTGGTACTCCTCAACCTTATACTATTGTTCTGCTTACGCTGTCTATAATAATAGATCACCTGGCACGTGGTTTTTTATGCGGAGGGTGCCTGATGTATGGGATGGAAGTGGGCTGAACCGAACACACATTTTTTTATGAGTCTGGGGGTATGTACAATGGCGACAACCGGCGAGCTACGGGCGATTATTGAAGAACTAGAACTGGTTGATATCGGTGAAGCTACCAGTTACCTTGGAGAAGAGGCAAATAACAGCGAGAAAAATTTTGTCTCTGAACAAGTCGCACTGGTATATGTTGATAGGATGGGCAATTTTGTAATGGACAATTGTAGTGCAAAACAACAGCATTCGGCTTGATTGTATTCAATAGACCTTTTTATACACGAAAGTGACATCGATCTTGTAGGGCAGATCGATGTCACTTTTTATAATTACCCTTTATTCTTTTTCTTTCCCCCATGTTCGTTGATCCCGTTTTCTGTATAGGTTGCCGCTGTCAATATACGAATACGCTTTTCTACATGAGGAATGCCGCATGCTTTGAGATCTTTCACGACCGCTTTGATATCATATTCTACGCGTCGGTGTTCGGCCTGCCAGATTGTACTCTCGCTACTAAGAATTGCGTATGCCGCTCGCTGATCTTCGTCGCGGGGGAGTCCACAACTGCCAGCATCGACTAACAGGAGATGTTGCCAGCGTCGTGTATAGGCAATATGTAAATGCCCAAAGGCAACCGCTCCAATAGTTGGTTCCAGTTTCCCTAACAGATGCTCCAGTTTGCTATCTGGTGATGTCGGGAAGATTGCATCTTCCTGATTAAGTGGATTAGCATGTACCACCAGAAGGTCATTGCCATAAGGATTAGTGACAAGATGTGTCAGGGGGAGTTGTGCCAGATAATCAATACCTTCAGATCCGATCTGCTCACGGGTCCAGGCAATGGTATCGCGCTTCTTCGAGCCTGCATCTGGCCCGCCTGTTACGACTTCTACATCAACATTGCCCTGAATAACAGGACAATTGAGTGCCTGGATGATATGCAATGTTTCGCGCGGGCGGGGACCATTCAAACAAAGATCGCCGGCGATGACTATCTGATCTACCTGAGGTTGTTGCTTCAGATCTTGTAAAACCGCTTCCAGCGCCATCTGATTGCCGTGAATGTCAGAGATAATAGCAATACGCATTCTATGTGATATCCTAATGTGTTACCAATGCTTTCACAAAAAAGGCGCTGTCGGTGTCGACAACGCGCCATTGTAAGTACGCATCTATCTATAAATGTTACTATATCATACTTTGGAAGTAAGGGAGCGCCAAGATGCTACATCATATCGGTGTAATCTCAGATACTCATGTTCCACACTTCAGACGTTTGCCCGAAGTTCTATGGGTACAGTTCGCGCACGTTGAGTCCATTATCCATGCAGGAGATCTTTCGGTGTTATCTGTGTTGGACGAACTGGCGACAATTGCGCCTGTTACCGCTGTGCAGGGAAACATTGAGCATGAAGAGGTCATTTTGAAGCTGCCAATCAAGCGCCAGATTACTATTGGTTGGTGCAAAATTGGTATTGTGCACATCCTTGGTGATAGGGAACATTATGCCCGCAATGGTCGCCGCGAATTCCCTGATGCACACGTTGTTATTTTTGGGCATAGCCACATCCCCTATAATCAGGAACATAATGGTCAGCTCCTTTTCAATCCTGGCAGTGCGAATGATCGTCGTCGCCAGCCAACATGTAGCATTGGTATACTCTCTATTGATGACGAGAAGAAAACAGTACATGGTGAAATCATTCCAATTTAACGTTTAAAGCAATTTCACCAGTGAGCGATCAATACTTGCCAATGCAGGTTGCCCGGCAAGCATCATTGTCATCTCTAGTTCTGCCCGCAACAGTTCGAGCACGGACCGCACACCTTCCGACCCATTGACAGCCAACCCCCATATTACCGGGCGGCCAACCAGTACCGCTCGTGCACCCAGTGCCAGCGCTTTCAATACATCTGTGCCACGCCGAATCCCGCCATCCATATAAACTTCACAGCGTCCCGCTACAGCCTCAACAACTTCTGGCAAGGCCACAATGCTTTCAATTGCACCATCCAATTGTCGTCCACCGTGATTAGAGACGATGATGCCCTGTATATCATGCTCCATTGCCAATAACGTATCCTCGGCAGTCAGAATCCCTTTGAGCAGGATGGGCAACTTTGTGAGTGAACGTAACCAGTCAAGCGTTTCCCATGTGCCCGTAATGTGGCGGCTTTGCTGGATTGTGACTGGATCGCTGCCTGGCGCCTCTACAAAATTGGCGGAACGAGCGGCCTTTGCTATCAAAAAGTTGTTGCGCACATCTCGCTCACGCCGACTGGTGCGCGGAGTATCTACGGTCAGGACGATTGCACGATAGCCAGCATCTTCGGCGCGGCGTACCAGGGAGCCGGTCGCTTCCATTGTGCGTGTAAGGTAGAGTTGCAGCCAGAGCGGACCCGTAGCAGCAGCGGCGATCTCTTCTATAGTATATGTTGAGAAGGTGCTGACGGTCAATATTGTACCTGCCTGCCCGGTTCCACGCGCCGTTGCCAGTTCGCCCTCTGGATGCACCAGCATATGCGCCGACATTGGCGCAACCAGGATAGGCATATTCACAGGTACACCCACCACATTTGTTTGCATCTGCACATCGCTTACGTCAATCAGCATGCGTGGGCGCAGCCGAATACTCTCAAATGCGTTACGATTGTTGCGCAAGGTAACCTCGTCGTCGCTCCCGCCCTGGAAATAATCCCAGGTCACAGGAGCCATATGTTGTTGAGCGAGTGCTTCATACTCAAAAAGATTGATGGGTGCCACGATGCTGCTCCTTCGCTAGAATGCTTTCTCTATTGTGCTCCAATAACCTTCTGCCCACCCATGAAAGGTTGCAAGGCTTCGGGAATACGAATGCTGCCATCGGCCTGCTGATGCGTCTCGAACAGAGGAATCAGGATACGCGGCGAAGCAATGGCTGTATTGTTAAGGGTGTGCACAAATTTGACTTTGCCATCTTCATCACGGTAGCGCATATTGGCACGCCTTGCCTGCCAATCGTGGAAGTACGAGCACGAATGCGTCTCACGATAGCGGCCCTCGCTGGGAACCCAGCATTCAAGATCGTACATTCCAACTTTCCCATCGCCCATATCGCCTGTACAAACGTTGACAACGCGGTAGGGGAGTTCCAGCGCCTGCACCAGATCTTCTGCGTTCTGCAACAACTGCTCATGCCAGTATACCGACTCCTCGTGATCGGCTTTGCTGATGATATACTGTTCCACTTTATTGAACTGATGAATACGGAAAACGCCCTTCGTGTCTTTTCCATAGGTGCCAGCCTCTTGGCGGAAACAGGGGCAGTAAGCGACAAACTTCATCGGCAAATCTTCGGCCTTAAGAATCTCATCTTTATACATGCCCGTGATCGAGACCTCCGAGGTACCAACCAGAAAGGTGTCTTCACCTTCAATGGCATACACCTGGTCGCGTCCCTTGGGAAACTGCCCACTGCCAACGAAAGCGAAATCGCGTGCCATTGTTGGCACGATCAAGGGCGTAAAACCTTTGCGGGAGATACGATCAAAGGCGAAATTCATTAATGCCAGCTCCATACGTGCCGCATCTGCCCGTAACGTATAGCTGCGTGCGCCTGCAACCTTGACCGCGCGTTCGATATCCACCAGATTCCAGCGTTGCATCAATTCATAGTGGTCGCGTGGTTGAAAATCGAATGTCGTCTTCTCGCCCCAATAACGGATCGGGACATTATCGTTCTCATCTTTGCCCAGCGGTGTGCTCGGATCAGGGATATTTGGGACCAGCAGCAGCATCTGATACCGTGCCTCTTGCAAATTATTCAGCAAGGGTTCTTTTTCCTTTACCGCGTCCGATAGTTGCTTGCCTTCGGCAACCAGTGCGTTACGCAACTCGGTATTTTTCTCCTTAGCTGCCTGCTGAATACGCTTTGTAAGCTGATTCTGTTGTGCGCGTATCTCTTCCACCTCACGCTGTACTGCCAGGACCTGTCGATCCAGTTCTAATAGTCCATCAATATCAAGCGAGTTATTTTTAACACGTGCGGCCTCTTTCACGGCCTCTGGATTGTTGCGAATAAATGCAAGATCAAGCATATTTTTTTCTCTTTCTATAAAACACAATTTGTTGTAGGAAAAGCAATAAAAAAAGCGCCGTTGTCCTACATGAAGGACGACGACGCGGAATGCGCTCTATCGTGGTACCACCTTGATTTTCTCAGAAAGTGAGACTCGTTCTTGCCTGCTAACGGAGGCGACCGTTGACGCTTAGCGCGTAGGCTCCCAGGTGGATTTCGCTGTTGTCAGTTGCTGCGTCACACCGTCCCGCAGCTCTCTGTATACGTCTCACGTGAAACGTTGTGTACTGGCAAAAGGTACTTGTCCTGTTCGTTGCCTTGTTTTTCTGCACTATAGCAGTGAGATCGAGGTTTGTCAAGTTGCCCTGACAATTTGCATTGCAATGCAAAATAGCCTATACTTCTAAAGGCAATCATCCAGCTTTACTCGTCCATTTGTGAGGTACGCAGGGCTATGAGCACTATCAATCATGAAGATCCAGATGACAATGCGAAAATCGAAATCACCGATCTGGATAATACCACCCATGGCCGTACGTTTCACGAACTCCATTTCTCACCCCGCATGCGCGTATGGATGATCATCGTCACCCTCGTCAGTGTTGTTCTCTTTCTTTCATTCACATTTGGCAATCAGCTCTATTCGCTCGTGTACAAACCTGCACTACCAAAAATCGCCCTGAATGCAAATCCCTCATCAGTTGCGCTCAAGGATGTAATGAATGGGGTTGTTTATGCCGTTGATCCAGAACAGATGGTGTATGCCATTCGTGCCAGTAATGGCTCCCTGATCTGGCAAAGCTTTCACCCGGACATTAATCAATCGACATCAAGCAATGGTGTCACCTATACTATTACGCCGTCCGGCAAAATGAGTGCCACTCGGACGGCGGATAATTCCTTGCTCTGGTCCCATCAATTCCCTCTGACATTTGCCTCAGCTCCGACTGTGGTTGCTAATGAGGTCTATGAGATTACTCCTGCTGGTACTGTTTATGCATTGGACGCTGCCAGTGGAGACATGCTGTGGCAGTACAAACTGAGCATCCCGGCTGCTCAACCCGTTTTAGCTGCGGGAGAATTTGTCTATGTTAATGCTTTCGATGGTACCCTTTATACGTTTCTTGCTAAAAGTGGGAAGCTCCTCTGGCATCGTCAGCTCCCCGTCGCAGCACAAGTTTTGACAACCAACGAGAGTATAATATATGCCAGTGATAGCAACGTGACCGCACTCCGTTCCAGCAATGGTTCTTTACTTTGGCATCTTCACTATTCTTCAACACCCGTGCAACCGTTAGCAATGACACATGGGAATATTTATGTTGCCACATTCGATAGTAATGTGAGCGCATTTAATGCCAGCAATGGAGCTTTTCTCTGGCATCATAAGCTACCGGCTCTGGCGTATGAACCCATTGCAGCCTCCGATGCCGTCATCCAGATCCATGCCAGTAACTATGCCATCTATACACTCAATGCGGTCACCGGCGCTTTTCTCTGGTTTAAAACGGATATTCTTACTTTTGTCGTTGTGCAAGAAAATATGTATATTGTTACCTTAAACAATGACATAGAGGCCTTTGATGCTAAAGGCGCGCTTCTCTGGCATCGACAGCTTTCTTCCAGATTTATTCAACCATTGCTCGTTGCCAATGATGTGCTCTACACAGGGACCAGTACCGGGATTGTGTATGCGCTCCGCACAAGCGATAGCTCTGTACTCTGGCGTTATGCTACGCAGGTTCAATAGCCTACAAATTCCACACTTGTGCATTACTGAACTCAGCATCAACTGGCGTATTCTGATTCACTACCGCAAGGCCAATTTTACCTGAACTCAAGCTCGTATTCGTTACTGTCGTAAGATACTGCCCGTTTGCATACAGATAATAGCTCCCATTTTTTGCTAGTATGGATAGCTGATTTGATTGTCCCAATCCCGTTGTAATGGCTGGACTCGTGCCGCTGCTCAGATTATTCACCTGGTCGCTGCTATTGTAGAGGGCAAGCTTGTAGGAGCCGTCGCTCCCTATTGAGAAGAAATAATAGGCTTTGTTGGTGCTATCAACCTGGAAGAGCATGCCCACCTGTGCCTGATCGCCCTGGTCCAATGTGACCTGTACCTGATAGACAAAATTGCTAAAAGTAGTGTTTTCAGCGATACAAGGCTGTAAAAAGCCCTGTTGCGCCTCGCTCACATGATAGGTACTACTTTTGAATACACAGCCTGTACTGGCAACTGAGGTATTGATTGTGGTTCCCTGATCCCATTTGCCCGAACCGCTGTTATCTGCCAGGCTATCATCCAGGGTAGGCGTTTTCCCGGTTGCCTGGGTGAGGAGAGTGGCTAGCGTCGTCGCTGTAGCCGTTGCGCCATCTATACTCGCAGTGGCCTGGACGCCTTGCGCTGTCTGTGCAGTCGCAGTAGCATTGATATACGCCTGAGCGGTGCTTAATGCCTGTGTGGTCGCCTGCTGCTGTGCCTGTGCAGTACCGATGACGTTTCGTGTTGCCTGTACTTCCCCGGTTGCCACTGCGCGTAATGCTCCATGATAGTCTGTGGTGGCAGTATAAATAATGAAGATCAACCCACTAATGACGAGGAGGAGGGCCAGTACAAGTGTGCTGATCCGGGCTACTAGCGATAGTCGCGAGCGCCGCCAGCGTGGTCGCGGGGGAGGAGGCCACGCCGCCCTCCTTTCTGGTGTCACCGTCATTGCTTCCACCGTTTCATCATTATGAAGGCTCACAGGAGAGGCATGTAACCTCTCGACCTGCTCTATCTTTTTTGCCATGAATTTTCTGTATCCTTGCTAATTACTACCCTGCTTCCTTGTAATACTATAATTTCCACACCTGGAAATGGCTAAATGTTACATCCACCGCAATATTTGTGAGCGCGCCTCCACTCGCGACTCCAATCAGGCCTGAACCAGATGAGTCATCACTTGTGCTGATGATGAATTGTTTATTGACGTATAAATAAAGAACATTTCCCAGCGCAATAATTGTGAGCAGGTTGGGTTGCCCATATCCTCCATTGATCGTACTATTGGTACCTTCGGCCAAAACCGCGAAGTTCGTAGTGCCACTCTGACCAGTTCCCAATAAGTACGTGCCCCGAGAAGTAAGTTCAAGAACATATAACTTTTGACTGCTGGGATTGTCCCGGAAAAGGAGCCCGGTGGTATCTCCCTGCTTCAACGTGATCAGGACCTGGCAGGCAAAGTTGCTCACGGAGAGTGTCTTTGATGCACAAAGGACATTATCCCCTTGAGGCGCAGTTACATGTAAAGAGTTCCCACTGACCGTGCAGTTTCCGGTTGCGGCAGGTGCCCAGGCACTGCTGGTCTGACTACTAAAGGCATCGTTTACGAGCGGAATCTTTGTCGTAACCTGCGTATAGATGGCCTGTGGATCACTTGGGCCAAATTGCTTAAGGGGTGTTTGTGTAGTACTACCTTGTGTTGCATTATGTATGAGTAGGAAAAGGAGTCCGATGATGACAAGCAACGACACGATAGAGAACGTTGTGGTCAGCACAAGCAGTGGATTTCGTCGCGTAGGTGCTGGGCTGGCAGGAGGCGCAATTGGAAGTATCTCCTCCGCTTCGTTAGTCTGATGAGATGGCTCTGGTTCGGATGGCGCAAGAGCTTCAGGCAGCGGCGTCTCTTGATCGGTAAAAGGAATGTATTCATCATAATAAGACGGTGTTTTCTCAGGAGATGGAACTGGTCTGGGAGTAGCCACAGGAGTACCACAGTGTGGGCAAATGCTTGTACCTGCCTCAAGTAACGTGCCGCATGAGGTGCATTGCATCGTTATGTCCTTTCATTATCGTTACCAATGTCAGGAAGACGCGACCCAGGAAGTTATACATTGTATTATCTCACAATGTCCACACCGTGGCGTTACTGAATGCAACATCCGTTCCTTTGTTGCTGTCATATGCAAATACGCCAATCTCGCCCGTTGCATATGTTGTATCATTAATCATTCCAACGAATTGTTTGTTAACGTATATGGATATAGCGCTATTTCTTGTAATGACCGTCACCAGATTTGTCTGGCTGCCCGTTTTGATTGCCCCATTGCTGTCATCCAGAATTGGACTGAGGGTTTTGCGATCGCGCGAGACGGAGATGCCGAAAAGGCCATCGTGGGATATGCGGAGAAGATAGAGTTGGACTTTTGCATCGTTGGCGCGAAAGACGAGTCCTCCGCCATCCCCTTTCAGAATTGTCATCTGCACCTGGAATGCAAAGTTGTTAAAATTAGATGCCTGTGCGAAACAGGGCACGTAGGTACGATTTTGAAAGACGCTTGCGTGTAGGGCGTTATTGAGAAATGTGCATCCTCCGCCACCGACCGCATCATAATTGCTCCAGTTCGCATTATCCTGACCCGCTAGCGTCGAATCTAGCGTGGGTGTCCCGCTGGTCGCTGTGGTATAGGCATTTTGGAGCGTCCGGGCTTGAGCTTGAGCTGTAGCCGTTATGCGTGCTTGCACCTGAGCAGTTGCCTGGGCTTGAGCGCGTGCTGTTGTGGTTGCCTGGGTCTGAGCTGTTAGGATGGTCTGAACTGTCGCCGTTGCCTGTGCCCGAAACTGGGATGGTCGCGTCATTGCTGTATAGTAAATAAGTGCGACTCCACCAAGCATCATCAGCAGAGCCAGGATGACGAGAGAGATGCTCGTGCCTCGACTTAATCCAGGCCGCGTTCTTTTTGCAAGCGGTGCTTTGAATGATGGCGGTGGAGAATAATATGGCGATGCTTGCTGCGATTGTGGTGCGGAGTAGGTGCCATAATAACCCGCCACTGGATA
The DNA here is from genome assembly GCA_013695595.1 of Ktedonobacteraceae bacterium. Lineage (GTDB taxonomy): Bacteria > Chloroflexota > Ktedonobacteria > Ktedonobacterales > Ktedonobacteraceae > JACDAE01. The sequence continues at coordinate 9,199 of JACDAE010000468.1, forward strand.
CGCTGGAGGAGTGTGCGGTGGAGATGATACAGCCATCGGTGTCGGTTGCCTATTAGAAGAGATAGGTGCAGGTTGAGAAGATGGTGGTGGCGTAGATATACCACACTTAGGGCAGGAGGTCACTCCAGATTGAAGTGGAGTTCCACAATTTCTACAATAGCGCATTCAATCTCCAGGCAATGACAGATGCTTATAAAACAATAGAGGCAAGCATGTTATATAACACACAGATTACTGTTGTGCTATCATACCATTCTTGCCTCTCAATGCCAACTCACTAGTACATTGTTCCCTTTTATTAAATCTCCTCAATGTAGGGGTGCCATTTATAAACCCGTGTGTCGCCATTTATAAACCTGCGTGCTACACCATGCCAAGTTCCCATTTTGCATCTTCTGTCATGCGATCAGGTGACCAGGGGGGATCAAATGTCATATCGACTTTGCAAGTCTTAACATTTTCAACTTGCTGGACACGCATTGTTACCTCATCAACAACTTCACCTGCCATTGGGCATCCCAGAGCAGTCAGTGTCATTCTTACCTCAACCTGCCCGATCTCGTCGTTGATGTCGACATTGTAGATCAGCCCAAGATCGACGATATTCACCGGAATCTCTGGATCGTAGCACTCTTGAAGAGCATCCATCACTTCCGCTTTATTAATCTCTGCCATCGTTGCACGGCTCCTTTGTTTGCCTCTTAACCCTAGTAAATTAGTAGGAATATATGTACTCTTACTATAGCCCGGAAATAGCCTTTTGTCAAAGTGTTTGTGGGGGATGCGTTTCCTCTACAGCGCTATAGAACATCTTCATAAACATCTCATGGGAGGCACCAAGCACTACATCTATTGTGGCCTCTTTCTTGAAGACGCTCAGGTGATCGACCACCGTTTGCCCCCGGCACAGGATACTCTCCGTCTCAATTGCAACAAAGAGTTTGCGTATATCAGTTGCCACTTCTCTATTGAGAGCTATCGCCATCGCCAGAGGATCAGCGATAACAAAGGGTCCTGGGTATAATTTCTTCCCACCATGTACCTGTTGGATATCTATACAAAATTTGGCAAGTGTTGTCCCGACCTGGCGTATGCTTTGCGCCTCATTGGAACTGATCGTTGCTTCACTGACGCAAACATCCCAGCCAACCATTGTAATGGGCATCCCTGCTTCAAAGACAATCTTTGCGGCTTCGGGATCAACCCATATATTATATTCAGCGACCGGCGTGACATTCCCGATACCTTTTCCCACGCCTCCCATGATGATGCATTCCTTTACTTTATGGGCAATTGAGGGATCAAAACGTAGTGCGAACGCAAGATTTGTTAATGGGCCGAGCGCGACCAGCGTTATTTCTCCTGGATAACGATTGATCGTTTCCACCAGAATAGCAACGGCGTGCCCCTGCATGGGCTTTCTTCCCTCCAATGGCAGTCCTATATCTCCCAGCCCATCCATGCCATGAATATGTTGTGCTGTTTCAAGAGGATGTAGGATAGGGCTCGCCATCCCACCATAGACTGGCACCTGTTTGTTGCATAGTTCTACAGTGTAAAGTGCATTTTGTAATCCCTGCTCCAGGGGGACATTGCCTGCAACCAGCGTGATTGCCTCAACCGTAATATCGGGATCTTGCAGGGCCATGACGAGTGCAACTGCATCATCGGAGGCGGTATCAGTATCTATGACGAAGCGGCGCATGAGTATTTTCTCTTTCCTTTGCAGATGTGTTGCAAGTAGGGGCACTCCCTTGTGGGTGCCCGTTTCCCTAGAAATCACGTCGTAGGCATATGGGCTAATGTTAAGAATAGAACGCGATCACTTCTTCGCGTGTGGGTAGGCCAGATTGTGCACCAAAACGTGTAACCTTCAATGCGCTGGCATAGGTGGCAAAACGCAGCGCCTGTTCTGGCTGCTGCTGCTCCGTCAGGGCAACGGTCAGTGCACCAACAAAGCAGTCACCAGCGGCAGTCGTGTCGACAACATGTACTTTTGGTGCTTCCTGGTAGAAGGTGCGTATCTGCCCACCCGGTTTATCTCTGGTCGCCAGCAACGCTCCTCGTGAACCAAGCGTGATCACAACGGTCGGAATACCATATTCGAGCAGGACGGTCGCGACAATCTTTGCATCTTCTCTGTTTTCCAGGCGCTGCCCACTGAGAAGACTGGCTTCAGTTTCATTCACAACCAGGACCGAGAGTTGTTGCAATGTCTTGCGTGGTAATTGCTGTGCGGGAGCAAGGTTAAGAATCACCGGAACGTTCTGTCTGTGAGCATGAGCGATCACTTTTTGCACCGTGTCCAATGGTATCTCCAACTGCATAACCACTGCGCTGGCCTGCTCAATTGATGCAAAGATACGCGCGAGCTGCTCCATATCGTGTCCCACACGTGCATTCGTGCCAGGTGCCACGATAATCGCATTGTCCCCATCAGGTCCAAGAAAGATAAATGCAGTGCCGCTGGCCTCTTTTTGATCGACAACGATAAGGTCAGTATTGATTGTTGCATCGTGTAAGGCATGCAGAAGTTGTGTGCCAAAGGGGTCATTGCCCACACATCCTGCCATGGCTACCGCTCCTCCCAGACGTGCCATCGCAACTGCCTGATTGGCACCCTTGCCACCAGGAATGAGTCGAAGTGAACCCTGTGCTAGTAGAGTCTCTCCCCACACTGGTACGTGTGGAATACGTGCCACCTGGTCCATATTAAGGCTACCAACGACGAGGATATTCTTCTGCGGCATAGTGACCTCCATCCGTCTCACGCTTTTCTGCCTTGATGATAACGCATGCCATGCTAAAAAGAATACCATATGCCAAAGATGTGTGGTGGTTGAGAACTCTCTGCCTCAATGTCCAATTCTTAACCGGATAGGACTTTTCTCTCAATCGAAAGTTAACACACACACTGTATATATTAATATATATGATGTAGCTATTGTTGATAACTATCTGACTGAAAAAACAAGAAAACTCTGAATACGATGAAACCATCCCGGTAACAACCGGAAATCGCCAATATGCGGCAATTGGGAGGAAAACAGATGGTGCTCGATGTAGGTGATTCTCCACTGACACGTGTTGCGCAAGAGGCTGAACGGCGGCGTATTGCGCGTGAACTTCATGATGGCGTTGTACAATCTCTAACTGCCCTGGTTAAGGATCTGGAATATTTTCATAAGCGTCGCCTCTCCTCTGAGGGAGAAGTTTATCAAGATGTAACCCAAAAGTTAGAAGCCTGGCAGGAGATGGCTCGCGATAGCCTGCTCTCAATGCGTGAAACCCTGGGGGAGTTGCGCCATTCTCCTAAACCCGATTTCGCCATGGAGTCTTCTGTACAGAAATTGCTGGATGAACTTGATGGTGTCGGCTACACCATCGTCTTCGAATGTGAGGACTGGCCTACAGATCTACCCTATGATTATTCATCAAATCTCTACTTCATTATTCGCGAGTCCCTTACTAATATCTGTAAACATGCCCATGCTTCAAAAATCAGCGTATTTATGTTTAGCGATGAAGGATCGCTGCATGTAAGCGTGATAGATAATGGTGTAGGCATGGGTCTGTCCACTCCTAGCCATTCGGAAGATGGTTGCCATCAGGGCTTGGTTGGTTTGCATGAGCGTGCTGATGTGCTTGGTGGACGTCTCTCAATTGTAAGTGCTCCAGACCGTGGTACGCGTATTGATGTTGAGGTTCCTCTCCCTCTGTGATGCTTTTGTATTATGTATCATCTTCTTTGATATTTGAGCAAGATAAGAGAAGTTTTGTACCCGTCCTCTATGATATGATAGTTCTGTAGCCACTCAGATGTGGAACAAAATTGGATCTTCGTCTTTTGATGAGCCACAAATGGGTAGGGGTGTGTCCTTGCGACCGCCCGGTTCCCGATAAACGCCGTCTCCTGGTCACTGGGTGGTCGCAAGGACACACCCCTACCCATAGCCATTTTCACTAGTGTAAGTATCAATTTAGGAGGAACTATGCCAACTAAACTTAACCCCTACATTAGCTTCAAAGACAACGCTCGCGAAGCCATGGAATTTTATAAATCTGTCTTTGGTGGTAAACTCGTAACGAGTACTTTCAAAGAATTTCATGCATCTCAAGATCCGAGCGAAGACAACAAAGTCATGCACTCTCAGTTGGACACCGCGAATGGCCTTACGCTTATGGCCTCTGATACTCCAAACTCCATGCCATTCAGCGTGGGAACAAACATGACTATATCGCTGAGTGGCGAAGATGAAGCGGAGTTAAAGACCTATTATGAGAAGCTTTCAGCAGGCGGTACCATCACAATGCCTCTTGAGAAAGCTCCCTGGGGCGATGCGTTCGGTGCTTTTAACGACAAGTTTGGCGTTTCATGGCTCGTGAATATTGCAGGTCCAAAAGCATAACATCTCCACACACTCCTCCACATAAGGAAACCTCCACCCCAGCAGTGATCACTATGTCGTTGCTGGGGTGGGGGTAAATACTGTATTCATACTGTGACAATACGTAATCAGCCGCTGGAAAACAGGTAGATGCTCAAGTGCGGCAACACTACCGACAAGAATCAACTTGCGCTGCGCACGCGTCAATGCTACATTGAGGCGGTGCTCGTTGATCAGAAATTCACGCCGCTGACTCTCTCGTTCCGGCTCACGTGTCGTTGCAAAAGACATGATAATCACTGACCGTTCTCCTCCCTGGAAGCGATCAACGGTATCAACGCTTAGCCCACTATCAGGTCCCAGTGCCGCGTCACAACTCAGTAAGTGGCGTCGGATATTGGCAACCTGGGCACGATAGGGCGCGATGATGCCAATATCCTTTGCTTCAATTCCACGTTCGCGCAGACCCACAACCACCGCACACACTGCTTGTGCCTCTGCATTGCTTAACTTTAATTGCCCGTTTGCCTCTTCGTCCCATATATCCAGGAAAACAAGCGGAAACTGTGGCGCAATAACCTGTGTTATTGTTGCCTCTTCATCCGCTGGTATGACTGAGTTGGCAAAATGCAATCTTCGATGTGCAACTGAAGCATGGGCCAACAGGCGTCTTTCATAGAAAAGCGTTGATGAGAAGTTCGAGATCCACCTGTTCATACGATATTGTGTAAGTAGAGCTACACAGGCGCTGATCGTCATTGGGTGATCTTTTATATAGTCTTCGTCCAGTTGTTTAAGCATACCAAAGAGCGAGTCCGCTAATCCTTGCTCGGCAGCTTCTTTGCTCAGGACCAGTGGGGGGAGTTGCTTCTCGTCCCCTACCAGGATAAAGCGTTTTGTAAAGCGCAGAGCTCCGAGAATGGCTGGTACGGTAAGTTGGCCCGCCTCGTCAATGATGGCTACATCAAAGTTGAGATCAAGGTTCGTGTCCTCTGTCACCTGTGGTGCGTATTTATCTGATGACCAGGTGGCCGTGGTGCTGGCTATAACGGGTGTATTATTCAGAAGGTCGAGTACACGTTCGGTATAGAGCGATTGTACAGGATTCTCCGATGCTATATCTATCTCAACTTCATCTTTGCCTGATTGAACATCAGCCAGTGTTTTCAGGAGCCGGGGTCGGATACTTTCGTCGACGCTCCGTTCATGTCCCAGCCGTAGATAGTTATGAAAGCCATCTCTATCCAGGCGTTTGAGCATATTGTCGACCGCCTGATTAGTGAAGCCTGCGAGCAGGACGCGTTGCCCCTGCTCGCACAGGCGTTTGACGATCTCGGCGATAACGCTCGTTTTGCCCGTACCCGGTGGTCCATGAATAAGCAGATAATCCTGCACCTGCAATGCTCGTTCCACTGCTAAATTCTGTTCCTGATTGAAATCTGCTCTTTGCGTCACATCTTGTTGCATGAAGCGTGGCCGTATTTTTCCTGCTACGAGGTCGCGCAGATGAGAGTTGGCTTGTAACCAGCGTAACAGATTTTGCAACGTGCGCACATGTACCAGGTCGTTTTCATAACGATCAATCAGTAAGGGGTGGGCGATCAACTCACGTGTCCATACGCTTACCTGCTCGGAACTGATGGTTAGAATGGTCCCGGTCACCACTTCTCCAGTGATTGGATCTCCACTGCTGAGAAGGATCTCATCGCCTTCGCGCAATTCAGAGGTATTCGCGCAGCGAAAGGTCTGCATCCAACCATCTTTCTCCTCTTTTGGTCCATCCTGCGCTTCCAGTCCCCTGAGTGCGGTACCACGCTCAATGCGTTCGTTGACGGGTGTCTTCCAGAGGAGCGCCTGTTGCTGTTCACCCGCGAACCCTTCCATAAGTAATAGTTTATAGTACTTAGAAAAAAAATCTCTATATTCAGTCGTGTCAATGGGTAATAACCGTGGGCTTGCCGCATGCAGCGCGGGTGTATCGGTGTCCGACGTTGATACTTCGCGCTGAAGAGTACCACGGTTATCAGTCTCTGGCGGCTGCCAATCCAACATTGCCGAGACGCTCTGACATTGACTGAGCATCGCGCAT
>JACDAE010000509.1 GCA_013695595.1 Ktedonobacteraceae bacterium
TTGATAAATCACGGACGCGATACAATCGGGTGCCCTACCATGTTGTGTTTGGAGCACCTTAATTCGTTTTTACACGCGTTTGGCGTATTGTTGTTCGCGTTGCATAATGCGCATTGCGGCCAGCGCAGATAGGAGCAGTGCAACCAGGGTGAAAAAGACTGGTTCCCCTTCTGTATAATTGCGCGACATGGAAAAAAATAACTCTAGTAAGGGGATCATTCCCAGCAGAAACGTTGGTCCTGGTTGAGTCTTCCAGCAGGAAGGGCGTAACCACCAGATGCATAAACTCAATGCCAGCGCAATTTCCGCTGTACTGTTCTCAAGCCCTCGCAGGGTATGTGTCTGCGGTGGTGAGAAATGGTAGACAAGCACGATAACGATCACTGTAGCGATAGGTGCCAGCCTGAAGAACCAGGTATCCCAGCGCTTGAACAAAATATACGCGATAGAAAGGCACACATAACTACCGGCCAGCGCAATATTGGTTGCAGCAACCACGTGTGCAATAATGGTGTACGTCTGGTCACGTACAATGAGCAAGGTAATGCAAAAGTGGATGCCCATAAAGCCAGTCCAGATAATGCTCAAGCCCGATCCCAGGCGTACCCACAGTGAGTTCGCAGATAAAAACAGGGCGAACCAGCAGGCAAAAGCAAGAATCGTATAGGCCAGTTCAGTCCATTCCGATGGGTAATATCCGTTGACCCATCCCTCCGTGAGCAATCCCGCCACACTCAGTCCGACAATCAATACCAGCGTGAAGCGGAGAATAAACCCTGGCGTCCAGATAATCAGTGGAACTATATCCGCTCCCTTTTCTGGCAGATTTGCAGATGACTCGCTATTCTCAATAGTCTCTTCATTATGATCCTTTGCGGATCGGATAATACTTTCTGGCATATGTTATGAATCCTCAAGTGGTTTATCTTTAGTATACTGTTGATAATAACGAATGGCAGAGCGAATCAGGCACAGCAAGTTACTTCTATGCTTTTTATGCTATAACCGGAGGTATCACATCTCTTTGGAACGAGAAAAGAGAGCTAGCAGTCGCGTTAGCTCTCTTCTCAAGTCTTCTATTGTTTGTACGGCACGCTTAGTAGCGCCGATCCCTGTAGCCACCACCATTGTCATCACGGTTGTCTCGTCTCTGATAACCGCCACCGCCACCGCCGCCACCACCACGAGTGTCTCGACGCTCATTTGCCTCGTTGACAATAATGGTCCGACCCTCTAGAGTAGAGTTATTGAGCTGGCTGATTGCATTCTGCGCGTCCTGGTCATTGCTCATTTCAACAAAACCAAAGCCTTTGCTACGTCCTGTCTCTCGATCAATAATCACAGTTGCGGAAACAACCTCTCCCAGTTGTCCAAATAGATCGGCCAAATCCTGTTCAGTTGTTTGGTAAGGCAATCTGCCTACATAGAGTTTCATTGAAAAAAGCTCCCACTGAGACGCCTGCAAACTATCATTGTCGGTGAAAACATTTTCTCACCCGGTTACAACAATATCCGACGTCTATCTACACATATCATAACACGTCTTGTCACTTTTTTATGCCTCAGAATTATATTATGTCTATCAATATGGTAGAGACGGCAGGAAAACAGTTTCCTTTTCTACAGTGGTTCTTTGCCAATTAAAATAGTTGCCTGCTTTCGTAACGCGTGCAAGCTATCGCTGAAATGGACCGGGTATGGCTGTTCAACGGTCAGTGCGCGATATTTTGCCGGGAGCAACTCAAGGTTTTCTTGCGCCAACTCCCGAATTTCGGAGAGCGGTGGCAGGCTGCCTGGAATCATGACTCCATTGCGCATAACTGGCCGGAGTAAGTGCTGGTAGCCATCTGGGCGCGGTTCATGCGCGAGTTGAATGATGTCATCTTCCCATTGAGGATGGCGGTAGATCTCTTTTTTGCCAGGCCATGTGCTCTTTGCACCGGCGAGCTTCATTTTGGGATATTCCGTGCCTGATTCATCGACATACCAGGCCTCTTTATAGACCGTCCCGAGCGATCCACCTTCTATGTTGCGCTCGACCGAACCTGCGCCGCTTCCCAATGTGGTGCCTACGCCGAACGAGTCAATGGCGGCACCCGCTTCGAGCAACGCCGTAATTTTCCATTCATCCAGGTCACCGCTCCCAAGGATACGTACATTGTTGAGGCCAGCCTGATCGAGTTGCTCACGAATATAAATACTGTCTGCCACCAGGTCGCCACTATCCAGACGTACGGCAGCCAGTGTGTGCCCAAGGGTCTCTTGATAACGCAGGGCGACTGCAATTGCGGTATGAATCGCTGCCCGTTGGTCGTAGGTATCAAGCAGTAACGTATAGCGGTTATATGCTTCTGCGATGGCTTCAAAGGCCTCTTGCTCTGTATTGAACAATTCAACCAATGCGTGAGGAACAGTTCCGGTGGCTGGCAGGCGGTACTCGTAGGCAGCATTCAGCAGTGAGGTACTTGTGCACCCACCAATGTATGAGGCGCGGGCCACCGTCATTGGCTCTTGAGCACGCCGGAATGCAAATTCGGACACGCGCCGTTTCTGCCCATGAGATGCTGCATAGACGATGCGCGAAGCCTTGGTTGCAATCAATGTCGAGAGTCCCATGGCCTGTAGCAGCCCGGCCTCTAGCAATATGGCTTCGCGAAATGGGGCGGTAACGCGCAGCAGTGGTTCGTTCGGAAATGCAATTGAGCCTTCAGGCAATGCGACAATCTCGCCTGTAAAGCGGAGTTCTGCCAAATCATCAAGGAATGCTGTATCATAATCGCGGATATGGGCCAGAAATTTCAAATCTTGCTCAGTATAACGAAACGATTGCACAAATTCGAGTCCAGCCTCTAAGCCTGCCACAAGCAAGTAAGCTCCTCCAAAGGGGGCCACGCGCGTGTAGAGATCAAAGGTGGTGAGGCCGTTGCGACCAGCGCGCCAGGAAACATAAGCTGAGTCGGGGTGATACATATCGGTCATCAATCCTGGGTGAAAATAGGGTGCGCGACGATGCATAACAGTTCTTCCCTCACTTCTTTTTGCCATCACTGAGTTGGTGTGCATTGTACCATATCTTTTCGCGCATTGCCTATTCGTGACGCTTTAGCTCATGTGGAACTGGAAATATTCCCATGCACGCTCCCACCTACACTAGACAGCTCAATGCATCACCTTTACTTCATAGGTGCGAAGTTCTGGTCCATAGTTTTCTTCGATCTGTTGGATGATTTGTTTTGCAGACCGAGAGAATGTGTATTGAGCAATGTTGATGTGTGCTCCTGTGAGAGGATCCCTCTTCCATTTGCGGCGCGAACCATTCCCATAAAGAGACCGGTAATGGGCTGGATGTTTGAGGCTTAGAGCAAGCCAGGTATACATTCCACCTCTTCGCGAGGCGATCCATTCAATTTCTAACATAGCACTAACATAAACGTCTCATCCTCTGCTTTCTTCAATAGAACAATAGGGATTTTGAGTCTATCCAGGAAAACATATTTTCAATGGATAGGTACAATCATACCCCCACTTTTTCTTTGCCAACGGGAAGAATCTGCACAGCGAGACGGCGCGACTGATGTTCAAGTTAGCGGAGGATGTTGATCCGAAGAAGCACCTGGTCAATGGCAAAAAGGCACGTGACATCGCCAAAACTATCAACTTCGGACTGGCCTACAGTATGGGAGCGCAGGGACTGGCGAACCGTGTTGGCGTCGATCTGGCAACGGCGAAATGCTTAATGCAGACCTACTTTGCAACTTATAAGGCCGTAGCAGCCTATCTCGCCCGCTCTGGGAAAGAGGGGATTACGCAAGGATATGCGATGTCACTGTCTGGACGCAAACGCTTTTTCACATCAGATAAACTGAAAGCGCGGAGAGGAGAGGCCGAGCGAAGTGCAAAAACCCATCCAATCCAGGGCACGAATGCCGACATTCTCAAATATGCCCTGACGCTCCTCTATCACCAACTACCAATTGGGGTACATATCGTCTTGATGGTGCATGACGAAATTGTGCTGGAATGCCCTGATGAGTGGGTAGAGGAGGCGACGCGAGTGTTGAAGGATGCGATGGTGCTGGCGTGTCGGGGGTCATCCTCTGTCCTCTCTCCCTATCCATGCGCTATGATATGAAGAATATCATATCAGAAGGAAGATATTTTCATGAACTCTAAAGAACAGGTACCCATTGCGCTAGTGACTGGTGCCAATCGGGGTATTGGATTTGAGGTATGTCGCCAACTTGCCCAGGCCGAGATGACGGTGATATTGACTGCACGCGACCTTACAAAGGCTGAAACTGCCGCGAAGCAGTTGCTTGAAGAGGGACTCACTGTGCACCCTCATGCTCTTGATATCACGCAGGATAAGAGTATTCAGGAGCTTGCCAGCGTCCTGGAGCGAGACTTTGGGCGACTGGATGTGCTCGTGAACAACGCCGCCGTCTTTGTCGATTGGTCGGAGACGGCAACGACAGCTGATGTGCAGGCTGTCCATGGGGTGTTTGAAACAAATATATTTGGAGCGTGGCGTACTACTCAAGTCATGTTGCCTCTCATTCGTAAGAGTCAGCATGGCAGGATCGTGAACGTCTCAAGTGGAGCTGGATCTCATGGCGACCCACAATTTGGATTGACTACCAATAATGGTTCGGTTGCGAGCTATGGTATCTCCAAAGCTGCACTTAATGCGCTCACAGCGAAGTTTGCGGCTGAACTGGCGGACACAGGCATCCTCGTGAACGCCGTCTGTCCTGGTTTGACTGCTACCACTCCTGATATGGAGGAGACGATGGGTGCTTTTCCTATTGAGAAGGGAGCATCCAGCATCGTCTGGGCTGTGACCCTCCCTGACAATGGGCCGACAGGCGGTTTCTTTCGCTATGGGAACCCCTTGCCCTGGTAGCAGGTGATGGAAACTATGATAGGGAAAGAGATTTGTTGGTTTAACTTGTCTGTCGTTCCAACGCGATCACTGGAATCTGGCGTGTGGTTTTTGCCTGATGCTCAGTGAAAAAAGGATACGACTCTGTAATCCTGACCCACAGGTCTTGCCGCGATGTTCCTTCCATGACACGTGCAGTGGCATCGAAGGTATCATTTCCCACCTCAACGGTAACATGTGGATGGGCCACCAGGTTGTGATACCAATCAGGATGGGTGGGTGCTCCGATGTTTGAGGCAATAACGAGCAAGCGCCCACCGTCAGGTATATACATCATTGGTGTCGTGCGGTGTTGCCCACTTCTAGCACCCGTCGTTGTGAGCAGGAGTAAGGGCCTGCCGGCGAGTTGCTTATCGGTTTTGCTTCTGTCTGCACGAAACTCTTCAATCAGCTTGCGATTATAGTCGTTCTGCTCGCTCATGCTTCCTCCTTGTTATTGGTGTTGACGGAATCAACACTGCTTTTTCACCATGAAATAAAGTATCGCCATCGCTAATCTAGCACGTATGTTCTATCTTGTCAATGCGAACGTTTCACGACATAAGCTCTAAAATGATGGCATCGAGCGCTGTACCTGTACGTTCCAATACGATAAGCCGCTTCTTTTGTTTGGCGTCACAAATAGCATGCAACACGCGCGGCATCTCCTGGCGAATACGCTCAATCTTGCTTGCATCTTGTTGAAAGCGTTGGAAGCGCGTCAGAAGATTATTAAAGGAGATTGCAACGGGCCAGAACACATTGTTCTGACTGATTATCGTAAAAACGTAGTATAAATTGAGAAAGTGATTAAGCGCAATTAATGAGTAAATATAGACTTGTCGCCTCTGAGTAATTCAAGTGGTGAGGGCAAAACCTGAGCGTTACTCGTCGCCTATGCTCTCCGTTTGGTACTGTAGACATTACAATTCATGTGTTCCTTCTACCTGGCGCAGGAGGTTTGTATGCGGTCATTGTTCTCTTCGGGCTTTATTTTCGCGGCTGGTATCACTATCCATGTTGGCGATCACCTGTGGACGTTTGGATCAAATATTATCATCTATCTCATTATTGCCGCTATAGTTGGTCTGGTCGCGGAAGCTATCGTGGGCTGGCGACTCCCATTTGGCTTCATCGGCGCAATTATCATCGCACTCATCGGCATCTGGCTAATGACACAGGTCATCATCATCGATGGACTTGGCGATATTAATGTAGGCGGTGTGCCTATCGTGCGAGCACTTATAGGGGCGATCCTGCTTGTTGCATTATGGCATGCACTCACTTACTCTTCATGGCGAAGACGACGGCGGTACTCTTACCGCAGACGCTCTTCCTACCGAAGGTATTAGTATATTGGCGTGCATCTATGGTCAGCGTGCTGAAAATGATGCTGACCATAGATAGGACAGATGCTATCAACCTGGTTTCTACCGACTGGCCCAGAGCATGCCGCGTTTCATAATTGTAAGAGTTTCGGGGACCTCAAAATCTTGTCGCACATGACCAAGAGACGAGTAGAATACCCGCCCAATTCCCCACTGTTTTTTCCACACAACGGGCATCACACTGCCAGCAATCCAGGGTGCGTAGTCTCCATTAAATGTTGTGGTTGCGAGCACCTCATTCATGGGATCAACATGCATATAATATTGCTCCGAATGCATACGAAAATCCTGTAGGCCCACTGTGATCGGATCATCGTGCTGCGTGATATGAACTTCGTAGTCAATAATATTGCCAGGATGGGCAACCCATTGGCCGCCAACCATAAATTGATATTCGGGATTATTACGAAATGAATCGGCCATGCAGCCATGCCAGCCCGCTATACCTGTGCCATTTTTTACCGCCGTTAGCAAGCCCTTTTCCTGCTCAGGCGTAATCGTGCTCATAGTCCAGATTGGGACCACCAGGTCAAAGGTACTCATTTTTGCCTCATTCAGGTAGACATCGAGCGTGGTGGTAACTTCCACTTTGTAACCTTGCTCTTGTAAGTATGGCGCAAAAAGGGCTGCACCCTTTTCCGGTTCGTGTCCTTCCCATCCTCCCCAGGTAATTAATGCTGATTTCATCACAATTCCTTTCTAGTCTATTGTTCTCTCCTCTTAATTATACCGTCTTATCACGGCGTATAGGCATAATAAAGACTCCTTGCCTGGTGCGAAGAGTGTGCCTTGCAGTGCGATAGCTTTTAATTGCTCAAGATTGTTGCATAATCAGGAGGTAATGCACAACGGTCGTAAAGTCGTACCAGTACTTGTAATTGAGTAGTAACGGTGACGTGCTTATTGTTAGCGCAGGTGAGAGTGAGGCTATACGCGCCGATAGAGTGATCCTGGCGTAGCCCTTTGGCTCTCCCATTGAGATTTAATACACCTATGGGAGCATAATCGCCCGGTTGCTGGATATCTCTGCCACTGAAGTGGAAGTAAGGCACGTGGGCACGTAAAGAGGTCTCAGCATTACTAATTAATGCCAATATGTGGACGATAGCAACGGTTGCCGGATCAGTGCCGTCGATGCCACATCCTTTGTAACAGGCTGTTCCCTCTACCACCCACAGATGCTTACCAAGTTGACCACCGTTGACATCTACATTGAATTGCTGTGCCCAGAAATCAAAGACGCCTGCAAGATTGTTGGCTCCGTTGTAGCCATTATACCAGCTATCAATGAGGCCCAGTGCCTGCGCATGCCAGTTCCAACTCCCGCGTTTCAGGGTCGTGTTCATCGTGTGTTGCATCTGGTTGAGGTAATTGACCTGACCCATCATGAGCTGATAATCGGGACCAGCAACATGGGGATCGAGAGAACCCACCAGGGTGGGAGTTTTGGGATTTATCGCATGGATGGCGCGTTCACAACGATCGTAGAAATCTGCAAATTGTGCAGGTGGCATGTATAAAAATGCGACAGAAGGATCTTGCTTCATCTCTTCATTGCCGCATTGAACAGCGTCGGGATGAGAATGGGCAATGCCATTCCAATCGATGCTATTTATATTACGGCTCTGGCATACGACGAAAAGGACGCGTATACCCTTGCTATGGTAATACTGGATCGTGTTTGTAAGAGTTTGTCCTTTGAGATTGCCCCAGCCACATGTTGGATAGCCAGTGCGAAACCAGGAAATGCCAGGATAATCCCTGTCTGCCCGATTGAATGTGCCCGCATCAAGTCCTTGTATTTGTGCTGGATCTTCCGGTGGCAAAATAAGAGGAGTGGGGGCTACACTCTTCTTTGGTATCATCGTAGGCGTGACGGTTGGAGATGGCGGTTGTGTAGGAATAGGAGCGGTTATTGGCGTCGTTGTGGTAGAAGAAGCTGGACTTCCTACCGTGAGACGATATGAAAGTACAGAGAGTATCACGCTTATTACGACAACCAGTAACAAGATAGTGTTGGCAGGTTTTTTTAATGCAAGGAGAATAGTGATCAAAGCTATACGATCCATTTCCCCGTCAACCATTGCAATAGCCAGAAAGTGAGCAGTGGAAGACAGATCGAGAGATAAAAAATATTGAATACACGATTTTTGCCGATAGCACCCAGGATAATGAAAGCCGGGAAGATTTCTAGCATAAAACGTCCAGTAGAGGCCAAGGGATAGCCTCCTGTTTCAGGTACTATAATGATGACGAAGTAGCAAGCGACGGCATAGAATGCGTAGCTCCATTGATCCCTGCTCAGTTTCCATGGGCCAATAAAGGCCAACACCAGGGCGCATAGTATGATGAGCAGGGGAAGCAGGTCCATGATCGTGTGGATCGACTGGAAAGAGAGAATTGGTTGGTATCGGATGATCTTATAGGCCTGCGCGAAGATATGCCAGGGCCAGGAAAGCCCCCTGTTCCACGTTTTCTGAGCATGGGAAAACGCTAGTAGATCATGAAAACGCAGATATCCAAAGATGGCAAAAAGAATGATGCCTCCAAATGTCCCGATATTACTGAGGAGATCTAGACGAATCTTGCGCCATTGAAAATCACGTTGGCACATGTATTCCCATATGAATGGTACAAGCAGACAGATCGCAATGGAACGCGTCAGGCTAGCGAAAAAAGCTGCCAAAGCCGCCATCCACCAGTGGCCGTGCCGTACATGGTAAAAAGTTAAGAGCGCAAAGAAGAGAAAGAGCGACTCATTGTAGGCCGTAACAAAGAAGAAAGCAGTGGGGAAGAAGGCCAGATAGAGAACCGTTCGCCATGCACGCTCCCGGCCAAAGTCCTCTACAACCAGCCGATAAAGGATGACAAAGATGCCTAGCATGGCTATGTTTGAGATGATTAAGCCTGCGATAAAAGGATCTTGTACAAACAAAGCCAATCCGTGCTCGGCCAACGGAAAAAGCGGAAAGAAAGCCATACGAGAAAACGTAGTATAGCCAGTTGTGGCGATGTTGGTATAGATACTGCTATCCCAGCGGTTCCATGAGTGCAGCAGGATACTCAGAGGCAGGTTATGGCTAGAAAAGTTATTGATACTAAAAAGCACAGCAAAATAGGTCAGTAGCAGAAAGGTCAAGTGCAAGCCCAGATAAAGAGGCAGAACTTGCCGCAAGGCTTCACGCCAACCACCAGATAGGATCTGTGGTAAGCCTGAATTCCCTGCTGATTTGGTTGTATCTTCTACGATCAGGAGTGTGTTTGTCTCACTGCCTGAGATAGAATCTTGCATAAAGCTGCCTATCTATAATTATGTATTAAAATATATTGGTTCTTTTTATTACTACGTATGATTTGTTAGTAAGTAACGATGATTTGTTTCTATAACGGTACAACAGGGATATACCAGGTACCCTCTTAGGAGCATTGTCTCGTCTTTATAGTGAATATGCAATATCCTTCGGTGTGACCTGAGTCATCCTGGTATTAATATATGAGAATGTTTGGCTCGGAGTACAAAATAGAAAGACAGGAGTTTTTTGTGCAGATAGTTGTTATTGGTAGTGGTTTCGGTGGCCTTTCAGCCGCCATTCGCCTTCAGGCGCAAGGTCATACTGTCACCCTTCTTGAGATGCGCGATAAACCCGGTGGACGCGCTTACGTCTATGAACAGGATGGCTTTACCTTCGATGGTGGCCCGACGATTATTACCGCCCCCTGGCTCATTCATGACCTCTTTACCCTCTGCGGCAAGAAAACAGAGGATTACGTCAAACTGATCTCTATTAACCCTTTTTATAACATTCGTTTTGAGGATGGCTCGGTCTTTCATTATAATGGCGACCAGGAGCACATTCTGGACGAAGTACGCCGTTTTAATCCCGCCGATGTCGATGGCTATCTGCGTTTTGCGGAGGTTGGTGAAAAGATCTATCAAAAAGGCTTTGAGCTGATCGACCAGCCCTTCACAAAGTTTTCGGATATGGTCAAGATTATGCCGGACCTGGTGCGCCTGCAATCTCAGAAGTCGGTGGCGGCGTTTGTCAATCAATATATTAAGGATGAGCGTCTGCGTCAGGTTTTTAGCTTCCATCCTTTGCTGATTGGTGGCAATCCCTTTCAGAGCACCTCGATCTATGCATTGATCCATACGTTAGAGCGTAAGTTTGGTGTCTGGTATGCAATGGGGGGAACTGGTGCTCTGGTACGTGCCCTGGCGCAGCTTTTTCAGGATATTGGCGGCACCTTGCTTTTGAACAATGAGGTTGCTACCATTGAGATCGATGCGCAAACCGGCAAAGCTACAGGCGTGCAGGGGCGTGATGGCACCATCTATCCAGCGGATAGCGTCGTCAGTAATGCTGATGTGGCTTTTACCTACCTGAATATGATACCTGCGCAATTCCGTCACAAAAATACGGATCGTCGTATCAAGGGTCTGGAGTATGCCATGTCGCTCTTTGTCATCTACTTTGGAACGGATCGCACATACGAGAACGTCGCCCATCACGAGATCTTGATGGGGCCGCGCTATCGTGGTCTGCTGGATGACATTTTTAAACATAAGCGCCTGGCCGACGATTTCTCGCTCTACCTGCATCGTCCAACGGCAACTGATCTATCACTTGCACCCGCTGGCTGTGACAGTTGGTATGTGCTTTCCCCCGTTCCTCACCTGGGTGGTGAGACCGACTGGACGACGATGGCAAAGCCGTATCGAGATAAGATTATTGCCTATCTGGAGCAGCATTACCTGCCGGATCTGTCAAAGCATATCGTCTCCGAACATTCTATTAATCCACTCCATTTCCGCGATACGCTCAATAGCTATCTCGGCAGTGCCTTCTCCGTGGAACCAATTCTGACGCAATCGGCGTGGTTTCGCCCACACAATCTGAGTGAAGATATTCCTAACCTGTACTTTGCCGGCGCTGGTACGCATCCTGGCGCGGGCCTGCCGGGCGTAATGAGTTCGGGCAAGATCGTCGCGGATATGATAGGCTATAATCATGTGCCAAATGTAGAGACCAACATAGCTGTCCCGTCCTAGAGAATCAATCAATCGGAATGGCGTAGGAGCACAATGACGTTTGCCAATGGTGTAGGGGCGCGATAACGTTTGCCAATGGTGTAGGGGCGCGATTTATAAGCCCGTCGTGTCCCAAAAACTGTCTTGCCCCAAATGAACTGGCACAGCAAGGAGTGGATTTATGACAACCTACACGCTTGAACCAGAGCAAGGAACCTTACATGGGAGCTTCTCGCGCGAGTTCCCGCCTGTACTGACGATTGACTCAGGCGATACTGTGCATTTTCGCACGTTAGATGTCAGTTGGGGCCTGGAGCCACGTATATCACGTGATGCTCCGCGCCGGACCTTCACCCCACGTCAGCCGGTGCGTGATGACGGTCATGCTCTGTGTGGCCCGATTGCTATTAGCGGTGCCCAGCCAGGGATGGTTCTGGAGATTCATATCAATGAGGTACGACCAGGGATGTGGGGATGGACCAGCGCGGGCGGTTACCCTAATGAAGATATGCGTAAGCTTGGCATTGAGGGGTCAACAATGCTTGCCTGGAAGCTTGATAATAGGACAATGACTGGACAAGATCAGCATGGGCGGATTGTGGCACTGAGACCCTTTATGGGGATCCTGGGGATGCCTCCGGATGAGCCTGGGCTTCATCCAACACCGCCGCCACGTTTTTGTGGTGGCAATATGGACTGCAAAGAACTGGTTGCGGGAAGCGTTCTGTATCTTCCGATAGCCGTGCCAGGAGCACTCTTCTCAACCGGCGATGGGCATGCTGTGCAGGGCGATGGGGAAGTGAGCGGCGTCGGGCTGGAATGCCCTATGGACCTGATCGACCTGACCTTTTTCTTGCGCGAGGATCTTTACCTCACAACCCCGCGTGCACATACGCCTGCCGGGTGGGTTACTCTGGGTTTCCATTCTGATCTGCGTGAGGCATCGCTTATTGCGTTGGGAGCGATGCTTGACCTGCTAGAAGAACACTATCAGCTTCCACGTCCGGATGCGCTTGCGCTTGCCAGCCTGGTTGTTGATCTGCGTATTTCACAGATTGTGAATGCTGGCGTATTTGGTGTGCATGCGGTACTTCCACATGAAGCTATTAAATAATAGCGTGTTTTCGGGCAATTTTCCCAATTCCTGCTAAAAAATAGACTAAAATAGGTAGGAAAAGACTTGCAACTTTGCGTTCTTGCAGGCATAATTGATAGAGGGAGCAATTGTGTAAAGTGCATGTCGTGCACGCTTGCCAAAAGAGGCTTGATCGCAATAGGGAAGGATGCTAAAGGAACCAACATGCTACCATCGGATGATACTACCCATATTACTCAGGTAACCGATTCATTTGAGCGACTGCCACGCCTATCTGATCGGCGCAGTCACATAAGCGAACGTCGACAGTCAATCGTACAGCAAAAAAATACTGATGTCTTGCCCGCTGTTTCCGTCGAAACGCCCCACGCAAAGATTGCCTGGCGTCAGGTCATTCAGTTGCGCGAAGAAAACAGGCATTTACGCTTCGAGCTAGAGGAGCGCCGCGTGGAAATGCAGCAACTCATCGCAGCATATACCTCCTTACGGGCGCAATTCGATCAGGAAGCTACCAGTATTCATGGGAGCTATCAGCAAGAGCGGGAATTGTATCAAAGTCATTTGCAAGCCTTGCAGGATGAGCGCAATCGTCTGCAAGAGACATATGCTGACCTCGAACGACGCTACATGGATCTCTATCATACCTTTCAGGATGCCGTCGAAGAAGAGGCGCACAGAATGGTCACTGAGGC
>JACDAE010000513.1 GCA_013695595.1 Ktedonobacteraceae bacterium
CCCCCCCATCCCACCGCTGGTGTAGGGGCGCAGTTTATAAACCCGCAGTTTATAAACCCGCGTTCACGTTTACTTGACGCCAGTGATTGTGCGTGTAGGTGGCCAATACACAACTCTAGGGCTGGAAACATGAACGTCGCGGATACCCGCCTTCTGGAAAAACTCAGCCATTTGCTTCACGAAAAATATATCAATGATCGCGATTCTTCCACCGGGCTTCAGCACACGCCGAATCTCCCGTGCAGCTTCCGCACGACCCTCTGGATCCTCGACATTATGGATTGCCAGGTTTGCCACGACGACATCAAAGCTGGCATCGGGGAAAGGCATTGCGCGCATGTCGCCATTGTGAACCTCAACACGATCCTCTACCCCTTCAATACGTGCGTTTTTGAGCGCAGCCTCTCGACTATTGCTGCCCTGGTCTACCTGTGACCAGAGATCAATACCGACCGCACGGCCACGTGGTAGACGCTTTGCAGCACCTACAAGCAAGAGTCCATGCCCACAACCAACATCGAGGACATGTTCATTGCCGCGCAGCTTTAATCCATCCAGCAGGCGATCTCGCTCCCACAACTTGGCAACCAGGCTACCCCATACAATCGATAACCCCTCCAGGATAGAGAGGCCACCAACAACGACCATGGCCCCCGTCATCACCATGAAAAGAGGAAATGTGGAATATTGCCCCTTCTTCGCCCAACGGCGCAACAAGATCGCCTGGATAGTCAGACCAGCTCCTACCGCTGTACAATCACGTACCATCGCTGGTACGTCCAGCCCATAGAAAGCCTTTGGTTCACCTTTTTGTAACACAGCTTTACACTCCATTTTTACGTCCATTTTGCCCTACACAATTGTGAGCACTATCTGGATATTATTGCACGGCTGGTTACTAAATTGAAAAGTTTACATGACTTATTTACCAGTCCTCTTATGAAAAGTGGCTATTATGAGGTAATAATCAACTTGTTGAGCTTTATCAGGAAGATTAATGCACGAGATGCCCAAAACTCATCCAGCCCAACCCTAATCCCGTCATGACCAGCACTATACACATAACTATACCTAGCAGCAGTGCACCGCCGAGCCAGAACAGGAATTCCAGGCGATTTGGATAGAGGAGCCACCAGCGCATATAATCCAGGGGATCATGAATAAATGCGGGTCTGGTGTCTGGGGAGTTGTTGTGGCGTAGCAGTTGCCTGGCACGCAGGGTGAGCGCAATATCCACCGCATCCTCAACCTGCGTTGGATACATATCAATATCGGAAGAGAGAGACGGCACAATGATGAGCGTGTCATCCATGACGGTATCGGCCTCAACGACTGCATCAATGTAGGATGGCTCGTTATGTAGCTCCAGTAGGGCATGGGGTCGAAACGGCACGGGCGGCGGATTAGTCACTTGCTCACAAATGTCTGCACGTTCCTCAATCACGTTTTCTTGTTGGAAGTGGTGTTCGGCAGGAGTGCCGTAAATCTGGCCTGGCCCATCTATCTCAATTGGGAATTGGAGAGCGGCCTTTCTCTGTAATGCAGGTTCGTCAATCTCAATCGGGAATTGTGGAGTGACTTTCCTCTGTAGTGCAGGCTCGTCAATCTCAATCGGGAATTGGAGAGCGGCTTTCCTCTGTTGGATCACTTCTGCATCCGCATATGCCCGTTCATCATGCTGGGATTCCATGGTCGGAGGGAGCGTATCCAGTTCATCGATTGAGGGCGAAGATGGCAGGAATGGCGAATACTCACACATCAGATGGCGCTCTACCTCATAGAGATCGGCTTCATCTTGCCAGATAGCAGATGGTGGGACGGTTGGAAGGCGTGTCACATCATCATCTGTAGAAATGTTGCTATACCTGGAACGCACGCGTACGGCTCCCGGAGAAGACGCAGAAGCGCGGCGCGGAATGGGCGTCACCGGAGTCGGGGGACGAGATGTTCTCGGTCTTCTCGCATCTAAGCGTTTCCCACGTTCTAGCGCCTCACTATACTCAAATGATCTAGCCATAACAACTACCCCAACTCCCTGTTGCAGAAATCAGCAGCCCATTACCACTGTGGATTTTTCCTTCGTGCAGGTTTCTACAAGCAAAATACCAATCGTTTTTATGCACAATAATGTGTAGCATCGTACTTCTATCACACCCAACAGCCCCGAAAAGCTGCCATTCACTCCCTGAGAGGCGCGTCTAGTACAAATAAACGGAGCATAACACCCTTTTTGTCGTCATAAAGTCCTCTCTTTGCAACACATAACAATTGCAACTGTGGAAATATCCATAGTACCTGGAAAAAATTTACAAGGGGAGCACTGTATTTCTGGATGAAACATTGCAGATCCAGCAACAGAAACAAGCACGTTTTTACAGAAAAATACCCTCTATCGACGATCATATCCCTACACCTCTATATTGGCACATATATTGCTGTTAAAAAGAGTAGGGAGAAGCCTGAACCATTTTTCAGGCTAGGTCTCAGAAAATGTGCTCTGATAGAAGATCAGGAGTGCATTGTAAATACGTATTCCCGGTTACCAAAGAGTGGATTGGGATTTGAGGTATAAGGAGAGAAGGTTTATGGTAGCCATGATAAAAGCGACCAGAGGCGTTGGGGCAGGTAGTTCTTCTCGTGAGGGAAAGCCGCATCCAGAACAGTTCTCTGGGAAAGCCAAACAGGCATCTACTAATAGGGCAAAAATGCGTGGAAAAAATATTGTGAATGATCTTATAGGATCTCTATCAACTATGGATGATGAGGAAATGCATCTTATGCCGGCAGGAGAACGGGGCCGTGCTCCAGGCAAACGACGTGGCAAGGGAAGTGCAGCATCATCAGTCTTTAATGAGGAAGAGGAGGAAGAATATCTTGATGACGGAGAAGAAGCACAGGATAAAGAAAAAGAGGCCGATAACGCAATTCGCCAATACCTCGCGGAGGTCGGGCGTTATTCTTTATTGACTGCTGAACAAGAGATGACGCTGGCACAACGGACCATGCTTGGAGATATGCAGGCCCAGCAGCGCCTGGTTGAGGCGAATCTGCGCCTTGTCGTCAGCTTTGCCAAGCGCTACACGACACACGGGATCGCCTTGCTCGATCTTATTCAGGAGGGTAATCTTGGACTGATCCGTGCAGCACAAAAATTTGATCCAGAGCGTGGTTTTCGTTTTAGCACATACGCCACATGGTGGATTCGGCAGGCTATGAGCCGGGCCGTTGCAGAACACACACGGACCATTCATGTGCCCGTCCACGTCGTAGAACTCATCTACAAAATGAAACGCGCTACCCGACAGCTCTATCAGGACCTGGGGCGTGATCCTGAGCCAGAAGAGATTGCCCACGAAATCAATCTGAGCAAAGAGCGCGTGATTGAATTGCAAGGCATCGCGGAAATACCAGTATCGCTTGATGCACCCTTGATGGATGACGAGCAGTATAACCTGTCTGACATGTTGGAGGACCCTCACGCTGCCGCACCCGCCGATGTGGTCGCTCTGCAGGCTCTGCGCGATCAAATTACTCAGGCGCTCGCAACCTTAAATCAGCGCGATCGTCTGGTGATCGAACTACGCTATGGGTTACACGATGGGTATTGCCACACCCTTGAAGAATTGAGCGAACAATTCAAACTAACACGTGAACGAATTCGTCAGATTGAAGTGAAGGCTTTACGCACTTTACGCCAGCCCATTCAACTTCACCAACTGCGCGAATATGCTTAGAATATCCCTGCAATTCTAACAAGGAGAGAAAGAGTGCAACGATGTGCGGATCAAATTGACTGCCTGCACATCGTTGCAATTCTACACACGCCTCTGTATGTGTCAGAGGCTTATGATACGCCCTGCGCTGTACCATCGCATCATAGGCATCCGTCACCGCAATAATGCGGGCAGCAAGCGGAATCTCCTCACCAGATACTTTGTTGGGATAGCCCTTCCCATCCCAACGCTCATGGTGTGTCAGCACCGCTGGTGCCAGGCGTTCAAAGATACCACCCACCTGGAGCAACATCATCTGCCCAAACTCAGGATGACGACGTATAACCCGCAATTCAAGCTCATCTAAAGGACCACGTTTATTCAGTATCGCTTCGGGGATATTCGCTTTGCCGATATCATGTAACAAAGCTGCCAGACAGACCAGAAAGATCTCATCCTCAGCAATTTGCAACTCACGCGCAACTCCCTCAGCGAGCAACATAACACGTTGGCCATGAGCACTCGTATCCTGATCACAGATCGCCTGCAACGACCCCACCATGCTCATCTCAGACAAAGAGAGAGAATGGAACATAGGAACATTTTGCGCAATCATAAAACCCTCTCCTTTCTTGAATGAACACTTTCATATGTTCTCTATATACAACAACGCCAGAGAAGGAAGCAGTGTTACATTCGCCTTAATATACGCCCATAAGTCCTTTAACAGGGCTATTTAATTCTCTCTTTCCTTCCGGATATGGCTCGCAAGCGAGCCGAAAAGGGCTGATAGTGTGCGTGTTTTGCGG
>JACDAE010000549.1 GCA_013695595.1 Ktedonobacteraceae bacterium
TATCCAACTTTTTTAGTATAGCAGCTTCCATATCTTTAAAAGATATTTTTTCATTTCTATGAATGGGCTTATCTTCTCAGCCGTAATGCAGTACTCACGATAGAGCGATTAGACCGCGCCGAATTGCTTGAGAGGTAGGCTTCGAAGACTGCCTGTTGTAGACCCGTATGAAGTGTGGGATAAGGATGAATGGTGGCAGTGATATCTGAGATGGTGAGATGATGTTGCATTGCTAATGCGACCTCTCCCAATAACTCTCCTGCACTTGCCCCGACCATATGTGCACCTACGATCTCTTCTTTTTTACCAGCCAGCACAAGTTTGATAAATCCGGCGGGTGCATCCCCGGTCTGTGCCCGGTCGATATCGGCCCAGGGGAAGGTGACGACGCGTGCATTCTTGTATTGGAGTTGTGCTTCGGCATAGGTTAATCCGACGCGAGCCGCCTCCGGATCGGTAAATGTACACCAGGGCAGCACGCGATAATCAACCTTTTTCTTTGCGATTGGCAATAACGCATTGCGTACGGCTACTCCCGCCTGATAGGCTGCTAGATGCGTAAAGAGGTATCCTCCGATGACATCGCCGATGGCAAAGATGTTTGTTCTGGATGTGCGAAGATAGCTATCAACTTTAATACCTTTTGTGGTGTAGTCAACACGGATGCCATCCAGGTTCAATCCATCTACATTAGGTTGTCGACCTGCCGCGAGAAGAATGGTATCAGCCTCAAATACCAGTACTTTTTCGCCTTGCTTTACCGTCACGCGCTTCTTGTGTCCCCATTGATCTGCCGTGAGCACGCGCGCATTTGTGATTAATTTGACCCCTTCGGACTCAAGCAGATGTGCAATCGTCGTGGATACGTCGGGATCTTCGCGCGGCAAAATGGACTCTGGCCCCTGAATGAGTGTGACCTGAACCCTTAACCGTGCCAGCGCCTGTCCCAACTCAACGCCGATCGGGCCACCTCCAATAATAAGCAACGACTCTGGCAGGTCGGTAAGTTGAAATACATCCTCATTCGTCAGATAGCCTACCTCGGCAAGGCCCTCTACCTGTG
This sequence comes from Ktedonobacteraceae bacterium, assembly GCA_013695595.1. Taxonomy (GTDB): domain Bacteria; phylum Chloroflexota; class Ktedonobacteria; order Ktedonobacterales; family Ktedonobacteraceae; genus JACDAE01. The sequence continues at coordinate 1,064 of JACDAE010000549.1, forward strand.
GCTGAGCTGGATGCGAACCAGTTGCAATAATGGTGGTACGGCTGCTGATTTTCTGATCATTCAAGAGTAATGTTGTGGGCGATTGGAATGTCACGGTGCCGAATTTCACCGTGATATCATCCGTGTAAACGTGCTCCGCATCATTAACGCGCTTAATGACACCTTGAATGTAGTTCGCAACCTGTGCCATATCGATATCCATCGAGCCAACGCTGAGACCCAGGCGCTTAGCCGTTCTGGCTTGATGGACGATTTGAGCCACATGGATCAAACTTTTACTGGGAACACACCCGGTGTACAGGCAGTCTCCGCCCAGGCGCTCTTTATCGATCAGGAGAACGCGTGCCCCCAGTGATGCTGCGACACGTGCCGCCGTCAGGCCGCCAGATCCTCCTCCAAGAATAGTCAGATCATAATCCATTCTCGCCATACAAGATGCCTCTTTTCCAGATTATCTTTTCATTGCTGCGATTGCTTGCAATATACCACCAGCGGCGGCCCAGAGCGCGATGAGGAATATCCACGAGCCACCATGCCTTTTACTGGCCTCTGCCGCAGTAACCGTTTTAAACCACCGTCCGGTCGTAGGACGACTTAAGCGCCAGGCAATCAAGGGCGAAAAGATGACCAGAATAACCTCTGTGACTAGAGGCCAGAAGTTGCCAGCCTTCAAGCTATTGTACAGGCCAATGAGCGAGATGATCCCAACTATCGAGAGGATGGTGTTGACAATAACCTGGATGTTGCGCGTCCAGTTGCGTCCGCGTCGCACCATTTCGCCAAAGAATGTGAGGCCAGCGGCAACAGGCCACGCGACAACGAAGAGCAGCACATTGCCAAGGGTGGGATTAACGCCAGGAATTTTTAGCGAGTTGGACTGGCCCATAAAAATAGTCATAATTGGAGTAACGAAAATCTGGACGGCGAGGCCCCAATCAAAGGCAACTGCCATACCTATGCCCTGTGGTGCAGGCAGGTCACCAGTTAGAAGCGGTGTCTCTTCAGAATCTTTTATGTCTTTCAATTTAGTCTGTCCTTTATTCTGTGCTCATTAATGGAAGGAAGTGATGTGTAACGCTATTTCCTTCTCTTCAATTATACAGCGGATCAGGATTGAATGCCCACATGCATGTTTTAATTTGTGCGAAAATGTAAGCATAAGAATAATTTGTCGGGAGTGCGTTTCATGCAAAAGGGAAGCGAGACAGCATTTGTTGTGGACCTGCTGATAACGCTGCGCCGTGATCGTTTCAGTATGCGTGCATGGTGGAAGTTCTTCCAACGTTCCTGGTTGATGTCATGTGAGAGCGCGAATACCAATCCTTCCTTGAAGCGTTCGTGGCAGCGTGTTACCTGTCTTATGACATTGTTGACTTTCCTTATCCTGGCTGGAAATAGCCTGTTCATGGGATTTGCTGATACTATACGCCTGCTACCAGGATTTGTCTTTTGCGTTGTGTGGCAGCAGAGCGATCTTTTCTGGCATCTTGGCCTCAATCGGTCAGTGCAAAATGGGAAGATGCTACCAGTGCTTGGAGTTGCCAATGTGCTCACCTGGTTCCGTGGCCTGGGAGCATCATATTTGTTGGGTCGGTTAATAGGGGGATCAGGGGTATCATCGGGGCTGGCTCTGGCAATCTTTTTGTGTGGTATTGTCACCGATATTCTCGATGGCCAGATTGCCCGCCGTACACATATGCAGGGCAAACTGGGCCAGATTGCGGATGCCGAGGCTGATTTCTGTCTTTATCTGGCACTCACGATCATCCTATTGCAGAATGGCGTGTTGCCGCTCTGGGTTGGTTGTGTGATGTTATTGCGTTTTGTCATTCCATTAGTGGCAGCTCTCTTAAGCTACATGGTATTTGCCCATCCAGTGCATTTCGGCTCAACGCTCTGGGGAAAATATGCCGGATTGGCGCAGTGTCTTTATTTTCTTTTGCTGCTCACACCCGCGCCGCTTATACCGTTTGCGCATCTCCTCACAATTCCACTATTGAGTATTACAATCTGCCTCCTTATCGTTGCGCCTGCCGCTCAGTTTGTTGCAAATGCCCATGCCCATCGGAAGGGGCTACATTGAGGGTGTCTGCATATTATAATGCGCGGGAGGCATCTCCTAAAACACGTGCAACTGTTTCTACGACAACCTCTGAAGAGCTGTTTTTCATCGGTACTATTGATCACCTTATGGCTGTTAAAGGAAATATATGGGTATCCTGCTTGGTTTGATGGCAGCACTATGCTGGGGCATTTCTGACTTTTTAGTGCGCTATTCTGCTCGTTTGATTGGTGCATATCGCACGCTGCTTTTTATGCAATTTATTGGCCTGACAGGGCTTAGTATCTACCTGCTTGTCACTGGACAACTTGTAAAATTGATACTGAGTAATTCATGGCAAATATGGGTATGGTGCGCATTGGTTGCGGTACTGAGCACAATCAGCTCGCTTGCCCTTTATCGAGCTTTTGAGATAGGTATATTGATGGTCGTTGCGCCGATTACGGGCGGCTATGCGATTGTGACAGTGGTGCTCTCTTTCCTATCTGGTGAACATATCAGTCAGATACACACGCTGGGCATTGTAACGGTTCTGCTTGGAGCTATAGGGGTTGCGACCGTTTTTAAGAGGAGCGAGGAAGAGGGAAAGAAGTTGCATTCAGGCGGCCTGGCGCGTGGTGTGATCTGGGCAGTGGTAGCAGCTCTAGGATTTGGCGTTGCTTTCTGGATACTTGGTTTTCATGTGACGCCTGCTTTGGGAGGCGTTGTACCTGCATGGTTAACGCACCTTATTGCGCCCTGTTTGCTCATATTCTGTGCACCACTTACGGGGCAATCAATTCGTTTCCCCAGGGGACGTGTCTGGTGGTATCTTGCTGTAATAAGTATATTAGATCCTTGTTGGATGTATTTCTAGGTGTAGAGCGGCTTTATGGCTTCTCTGTGGGTTGTAGTTTATAGTATCTTGTCTATTTTATCTTGCGCCTTTACTGGCTCGTTAAGCTTGCTGGTAGAGGCGCGTTGTGTTTCTTTTTGTCTGGATAACATATAGTATCTATGCAAGTTATGCAACATTTATAGGGTGACTCTCCTGATATGTTTGTAGTGCTTGCTTGTATTTGCGTACAAATGGTATGCCAGACTCTTTAATGTTAATTATGAATGTTCTTCTTTCAGGTGTGATTGGTTCGATCTCGGTAAAACCTATTCCCTTCATAATTCTAATTCCGTCAGGCATGTTACTTCTAGCCGCTATGGTTCCTATAGATATTCCTTTTTCTCCTAGCGATATGATAACTTCTACTAGGCCAGATATAAGCCTGGACCCATAGTAGCGTTTTTCTTCTCTGGTAAATCCTGGTTTTACACCTATGACATTGATATATATATCTAGGTTTTTTCCTTCCTTGAAAGCTTCTATATCTTCTGGTGATATCTTTACTGGTATAGTCTGTGCCAAAAGGTTATTTATTTTTTCTGGTTTAACAGGCCATATAGCAGTATAACCTATGGTTTGATCTTCATCTTTTATCATAAAGTATGTATCGGGATTTTTCTTTATTATTTTCATATGTTTTTCGATATCACCTCTCTCTGAGCCGAAAAGTGCTCTGCTTATTTCCATGCATTTTTCCATTTCTTCTTTTGTTGTTACTCTTATGAATTGAGTGGGTTTATTTCTTCTGTGTATGGAGAAGGATTTTAAGTCCGTTGCAACTTGTTCTACATCTTTAGCTCTATAGTATGACTGTCTCCTACCTTTAGGAATTTCTGACTTTATATTCCCTATTGATACCTGATACTTTAAACCACTATAAGTCATATCCAATACTTCTTGTGCTTTTTGCGCAGTATAGTATATTGTTCCATTAATAGAGATGGTTGCTTGCCTGTTTTTGGTTGCCATGTTTTCCTCCTTGTGTTCGGTTAAGTAACTGCTGCCTATGTGTATATTTTACAACCTTTTTGGCAGATATGCAAGATTGGGTATCTTTTCCCTTGACACTGTGAGTTACTGTCAGTTACAATAGTAATGTAAGTTATGCAACAGACTTGAAGTTGCAGTTAGTAGTACAAGCGGTACTTTGAAGGTGGGCGACTGAGCAGTTCGCATGAGCTGACTCGACACCAAAACAATTGAATACCTCACCACGTTCTGCAAATGAGGAACGGATTGAAGCAGGGAGAAGGACTCTTTGGG
>JACDAE010000562.1 GCA_013695595.1 Ktedonobacteraceae bacterium
CTATCAACCAAGCGAGCGCCGTAGGCGCGAGGAAAGCGAGAATTAAATAGCCCTGAAACAAAGCCTTTTAGCATGGACATTCGCCGAAAAATCTGGTATACTCTGACTTAGTGTACAGGAAACACCTTTTTCTTTTGTCTGACTAGTTAGTGTAGTGTGTACACTATTCAAAGGAGAATAAAGGCATGGCCCATAGCCAACCGCTCGATGTCGTTATCGTTGGAGGTGGTATCGCTGGCCTCTCGGTCGCCCTACGGCTGCCGAAGCATCTGCATATCGCTCTCTTCACAAAGGGTCAACTGGGTGAGAGTAACACTCGCTATGCTCAGGGTGGCCTCGCGGTAGCGCTGGGAGCGGATGATAGCCCCCAACTCCATCTCCAGGATACTCTTACTGCTGGTGCTGGTTTGTGTGATAAAGAAGCCGTCCGCATTCTGGTTGAGCAGGCTCCGGAAGCGGTACACTGGCTCATACAGATGGGCGTTGCGTTTGATCAAGCTCAACCCGGTAGCTCTGAACATGCAACTCCCGATGGTTTGCTTCTTGGTCGTGAAGCTGCTCATAGTCGGTGGCGCGTCCTGCATGCCGGTGGCGACGCAACTGGCGCTGAGATTGAGCGTGCTCTGATGACCGCTCTCCGCTCACGTCCCTCAATCACTTTGTATGAAGAAACCTTTGTAAGCGAACTTCTTGTAGAGAATGGTCATTGTTCTGGCGTACGGGCTGTCGACCATGCCGGTCATACCTTTGAGGTGCACGCGAACTCAACCGTCCTGGCAAATGGTGGTGCTGGTGGCCTCTGGCTCCATACCTCAAATCCCGCTGGTGCGACCGCCGATGGGCTGGTCCTGGCGTGGCAAGCAGGGGCCGCACTGATCGATCTGGAATTTATGCAGTTTCATCCAACCGTTCTGGTCGCCAATGGGGGCTCACATCTCATTTCAGAGGCCGTGCGCGGCGAAGGTGCATACCTGCGCAATCATGCCGGGGAACGCTTCATGCCTCGCTACGATCAGCAGGCCGAACTGGCACCCCGCGATGTTGTTGCACGCGCCATCCTGAGCGAGATGCTGGCTGAGGGAACCGATTGCCAATACCTTGACCTGCGCCATCTTCCCGCTGAGAAAATGCATGCTCGCTTCCCTACGATCTCGGCGATCTGTCGCCAGAATGGTCTTGATCTGGCTCACGATCTCTTGCCCATCGCACCCGCAGCGCACTATTGCATGGGCGGCGTCATGGTAGACTCATCCGGACGTACGACCCTCCCAGGCCTGTATGCCGTAGGTGAGGTCTCCTGCACAGGCGTCCACGGAGCCAACCGGCTTGCCAGCAACTCATTGCTCGAAGGACTGGTCTATGGAATACGCATCGCCGACGAACTGGGTCAGGCCACCCATGGCAATGAACATGGTACCATCCGTGACAACACTGTCATGATCCCTTATACCTCCTCCCTCGACGAGCACGTTGCGTCATCCGGTATGGTGGAGGATCTAACGACGGAGCAAGTACGCCGTCAGATACGCCAGTTCATGTGGGAATACGTCTCTCTCTGTCGTGACGAAGAAGGATTGATGCAGGCAAAAACACGAATGCAGGCGCTCTATGCACAACTCGTCGCCAATCAGCAGCAGCAGTCCACAACGGGAGCCGACTATGCTGAGACGATGAACATGCTTCAAGTAGCTGAACTCGTCGTGGCCGCTGCCCTCGAACGGCGTGAGAGTCGCGGCAGTCACTGGCGCATGGATTATCAGGGCACCGATCCACAACAGAGCGGACGCCACTATGCATTTCAGCGTCCACCGGTTGATCCTGCGACCTGGTTGAACACGCAAAAGGAGATCGCCCATCATGCTTAAGCCGCCTCTTGATCTCATTCGCCTTGCATTGGCCGAAGATGGTGCCGAAGCGGACATTACCACTTTGAGCACCGTCCCCGCACAACAGCAGGCCAGCGGTAGCATCCTTACACGCGAAGCTGGCGTTATTGCTGGCCTCGCCATCGCCGCCGCCACGTTTCGCCTACTCGACGATAATGTCTCCGTGGAACTCCTGGTCCAGGACGGCGCACATGTAGAACCGGGCGATGTGCTTGCTCACCTGAGTGGTCCCGCACGTTCTCTCTTGAGTGCCGAACGCGTTGCGCTGAACTTTCTGGGCCGCCTCTCAGGGATTGCCACGCTCACCGCTCGCTGCGTCCAGGTGGTAGAGGGTACGCATGCTCGCATTCTTGATACACGCAAGACAACGCCGGGCCTGCGCAGTCTGGAGAAAGCCGCCGTGCTCCTGGGAGGTGGACAGAACCACCGCTTCGGTCTGAGCGATGGCGTTCTCATCAAAGATAACCATATCAAGGCGGCGGGAGGCATCGCCCAGGCCATTGAAGCGGCGCGTCGTACGGCTCCTCACCTGCTCAAGATTGAGGTCGAATGCGAGACCCTCGCCGAAGTCCAGCAAGCACTCAAAGCCCGTGCGGATGTCGTGCTCCTTGACAATATGGATACGCACATGATGCACAACGCGGTCGAGTTGATACGCAGAGACGCGCCTCTGGTCCTGATTGAGGCATCCGGTAATATCGGTACCAATGGTGAAAAGCTGCGTGCAGTTGCCTCCACCGGCGTTGATTTTATCTCTCTCGGTGCTTTAACGCACTCCGCGCCCAACTTCGATGTCTCGTTAGAATTTGCCTGATACGATAAGGAGAAAATACGATGGCAGTAAACACCGAGTGCGCAGAAAGCCAGGAGACCCGCGTCTTACCGTTGCTCTCACCACGTACACGTGCTAAACATGATCTGTCGAAACGCAACGACAACATCCCCCTGTTTTACGCTGAAATGTCTGGCGAAGAACTGGATCGGCGCATCACTGCCGCCCGTGAGGCGCTGGGCGAGCGCGTCCTCATCCTGGGCCACCATTATCAGCGCGACGAGATCATTAAATATGCCGACTACCGGGGCGACTCTTTCAAGCTGGCTCAGTTGGCTGCTGCACGTCCACAGGCCGATTATATCCTCTTCTGTGGCGTCCACTTTATGGCTGAGAGCGCCGATGTTCTGAGCGGGGCACATCAGAAGGTCATTCTGCCCAATCCCGCCGCTGGCTGCTCCATGGCTGATATGGCAAATATCGCCGAGGTCGAGGAGTGCTGGCAGATGTTGGAAGAGCAGCTCGGAGCCGATGCAGGCATCATCCCTGTCACATATATGAACTCGGCAGCCAACCTGAAAGCCTTCTGTGGGCGTAATGGTGGCATCGTCTGCACCTCGTCGAATGCACCCGCCGTCATCGACTGGGCCTTCAAGCAAGGCAAGCGCGTCCTCTTCTTCCCGGATGAGCACCTGGGACGCAATACAGGACTCAAATACGGTATTCCTGAAGAGCAGATGATGGTCTGGAACCCGAAAGATCCGATGGCCTCAGACGACGCTGAGGAGGAGGTTGAGCGGGCGAAAATCATTCTCTGGAAGGGCCACTGCTCTACCCACATGCGCTTCAGCGTCGAGCAGATCGAACAGGCACGCGCAACCTATCCCGACATCAAGATCCTGGTGCATCCCGAATGTCGCCACGAAGTCGTTGCCGCCGCCGACCTCTATGGCTCAACCGAATACATTATTGACCAGATCGAGAAGGCACCCACCGGCAGCAAATGGGGAGTTGCGACGGAGATCAACCTCGTCCATCGCCTCGCGCAAGAACATCCAGACCAGTTCATCTTCTGCCTTGACCCGATCGTCTGCCCCTGCTCCACGATGTATCGCATCCACCCGGCCTATCTGGCCTGGGTCCTGGAAGCCCTCCTCGATGGAGAAGTCATCAACCAGGTCTCGGTCGACGCGGACACCGCTCACTGGGCACGCATCGCCCTTGAACGTATGCTCGCATTAGCAAAATAATGGAAGAAATGAGGACGATCAGGTAAGTCTGATCGTCCTTAGTATGCATGAAGAATTAACGACTCTTCGCTCTCATCTTCATTTCCTCAGCCGTAATCAAGCTGGCGGTACTACTCGGATACTCGACAAGGAACCCATCATAGTTGGGATAGAGTGTACCATCGTCCTGTAGGCCCGTGAGGAGCCAGAACTGGGCGTTGCCACCTCCCCGATACAGAGTATCGAGCCAGGCTTGATACACGCCATCACGTGTCGTCATATCGAGCCAGCCAAACTCTTCGAGCACCATTGGCTTGTTGGCGGCACATGCATCATGCAAATGATCCTCAATCCATTGCAGCGCCCATGCCTCGGTTTTGCCCCATCCATCGGGATAGAGGTGCGCTGTCCCATAATCAATCGTGGGGACCGCAATAAACTTCTTCCAGTCGTCTCCGCTGCCGCCATTGTAGGTAAAATCGGTGCTTCCAGCGTTGTTATAAAAACCTTCATCACCCACGGCGACCAGATGGTTTGGATCAATGCTTTTGATGTATGCGCTCATCTCTTTGACCCAATTGAGCAGGATAGTTCCACCAGGATCGCTTTGACAACGTGGCTCATTTCCAAGTTCCCAGGTCATGATAGCCGGTTCGTCACGCATTTTGCGGCCAGTGAAGCGGTTCGTACGATGAATGAAGTTATGCACATAATTCTTATAAGCAGCCCTGGCTTCCACATTCGTATAGAACTCGTCGTGGTTTGTGCCACCCACCCAGTTGACATACTGTTGCATCCCATCCCAGTTATTGACAAGCGTGATAACCAGTTTAATACCAAGTTTGCTCGCCTGTGCGACGGTGTAGTCTAACTGCACATACATGGCTTCAGGAAAAGAGCCAAGCGTTGGTTGCAGCGAGATACCTCGATAGGCTGGACCATCCTGGTGCCCAAAGAAGCGCAATACAGGCAGCTTCATAGCAAGCATGCGTTTAAAGACATCATCAATCATATAATTTGAGGCAGCCTGCATGTAGTAGTTGTTCGTCCCAACAAAGTAAAATGGTTTCCCGTGTAAGGTAAAATGGGTGCCGGATCGACCAACAAAGTTCGTATGTACCGCATGGTGCTCAGCAGCCAGTAAAGTGTGTGGACTCATAAGTGCCGCGCTGGTAATCCCAAGTCCAACACCAGCGGTCTTTTGGAGAAACGAGCGTCGACCGAACTGGTTCTTCCCAGATGGTTCGTTCATTGAAGAATTCCCTTTCTTATTCCTATTTTCGTGTAGATCCGTCTACACAATTTCCATCTTCCTGTCAATTATTAGCAAGATACATCCCACTTTACTGACAAGAAATAAGTACATGTATGTAGTACCATTTTTGATACGAGATGTCAATACATGTACAAAAGATATATACAAAAAATTGCGGTACTCTGGTAAGTAGGTAACTATTCATAGCCTCGAACGCATGCTCGCGCTGGCATAACTGGGAATGCAGAGATCGGGAGACAATGTCAGGCTTGTGTTTCCTGACGTTTCGTGAGACACTACTGGCTGAAAGTGTATCACTAGTTAGGAGTAATACGGCTTATGGCAACATTACAAGAAATTAGAGAGGAAGCGGGCTTATCAGTTTCTGATCTAGCGAAGCGTGCGGAAGTTGATTATAAGACGGTCAAGAAAGCCGATGAGAGTAGTGGTTCAATCCACCGATTTAAAGCGCTTGCCCTCATAAAAGCCTTGAACCAGGAATTAGGAACGGAGTATAAGCTTGAGGACATTGACGGCTTAACACTTCATTAGCTACCAGTCATAAAATGCGCGCCTGACATAATCGGCGCGCATTTTCTTTTCTCCCCAAATTCGACTCGCACCTCGTTTGAAGGCAGGTGGCCCCTTCTTGTGGTACTCTAACCAGAGTCTGGATTTTAAGAAAACTACTCTGAAATGAGGTGCTTTTATGAGTGATACAAAGATTCAGGAGTCACAACCCGCTCTTGACTTAACCCTTCCCGCCGTTGGTGCCGACGATATAGCGAAAAATGGTCAGGCGCATCTTAGTGATCTTAGAGGACATAATATAGTTCTATACTTCTATCCAAAGGATGATTGAACACCTATGAAAATTGGTGTGTACGTGATCTCCAGTCTTGGCGCGACATTTTCCTTCTCACTTCGTGGCTGTATCACATTTTCACGCAGAAAACGATTAAGCTCGGTATCCTCAAAACGCCTATATTGATTTCATCTTTCAGCAACATATGCACAGTGGATGTTTGCCATGCGCTACTCTTAACGTTCGACCCACGTGAATTTGATACTGAAATGGGTGGCTGCTCCCTCCAACAAGGGCAGGTCACCCATTTCATTTCGTCTCGTTCCCAATTTAGAGCTGTTGGGATTGATACTCAGAGCTATGACGAGAGTACTTTACCCCTCGCTGATCGTATAGTGCAGGGTGAACCAGGTTTTGCCGCCATCCGTTGTCCGGTAGAGTTCAGAGGGTGCCTGGACGTTGACTGCTTCTCCTGTGAGGGCCAAAGCGAACAGAACACGGCTGGTGACGAACTGGAAACCCGGATCACTGGGTCTCACCGGCAGGGGCTGGTCAAAGGGCTGCCAGGAACGGCCTGCGTCGGCGGTATGGAGGAGGGAGAGGGAGTTGAGAGTATCTTTTCCTTCGCCAGTGAGGAACAGGGACCAGCCAGTAGAGGGATCGGTAAAAACAGGTGTCAAGGGACCACCACTCAACTCTGGATTGAACGCTATCGTGGTGAGAGCGAAAAAGGGTTGGCTCTGCCAGGACGCTCCCCCATCATGAGTGATGAAGGTAGTGATGCCATCGGGTGGTGGATTGAGAGGCGTGGATGCTGGAAGAAGCCCCTCACGATCCGTAAAGAAGCGTGGCTGACCAAGCAAGAGCGATTGTGAGGAAGAATATCCTTGAGGAGAGGGGAGCCGTTGTTCGTGCCAGGTTCTGCCCCCATCGTGAGTCTGCAAGAGCCAGGAACGCTCTGCCGTGGAAGAGCGCGAGGAGCCGGTAATCCAGCCAGTGGATCTGTCACGGAAGGAGATACTCTTGATCTGACTCTCTGCATTCATCGCACTGGGAAAGCTGGCGTGCGGGCGGCTCCAGGAGGTACCGCCATCGGTGCTTTGCAACAGATCATACGATGAGAAGGTTCCAGCCAGGTTGAATGCGACCAGCATCCAGCCCACGTCAGCATTAAGGAAGAATACCTGTTGTGGAAACGCTCTCTGCTGCGATGGAGCTGGAAGTGCCAGAGA
>JACDAE010000575.1 GCA_013695595.1 Ktedonobacteraceae bacterium
GTGCAATGGCGGTCAGAATCACAGCGGGATCACTTACGGGCGCCAGGTCCACGAAGTAGATGCCATCCGCGAACAAGTCGTGCAGAGACGCCGCCACCTGTAAGGCCAGGCGCGTCTTGCCCATGCCGCCTGGTCCCGTCAGAGTAACCAGGCGCACATCTTCGCAGCGCACAAGCTGTTCAATGGCTGCTATTTCCCGCTGCCTCCCGATGAAGGGAGTGGGCTGCACAGGAAGGTTGCCAGGGTGGGCATCAAGAGATGTGAGGGGCGGGAAATCGGCAGGCAGACCTGCGATAACAAGTTGAAAGAGATGATCAGGTCGCGGCACATCCTTGAGGCGCTGCTCGCCCATATCGCGCAAGCTCACGCCGTCAGGCAGGTGCTGCTCGACAAGGTTGCGCGTTGTCTCAGAGACCAGCACCTGTCCCCCGTGTCCGGCGCCCATGATGCGTGCTGCATGGTGTACGTCCATCCCCACGTATCCCTCGGCAGCCAGCGCTGGCTCGCCCGTATGCAGCCCCATGCGCACACGCACTGCGCCTCCTTCGGGCCAGGAGTGCGCCGCCAGAGCGCGCTGCGCGTCAACTGCCGCCGAGACAGCATCGGTAGCGCGCGCAAAGGCCACGAAGAAGGCATCCCCCTGCGTATCAATCTCGTGCCCGTTCCACCGCTGGAATGCCGCCCGCAGCAGGTGCCGGCACTCCGCGAGCACCGAGACGTAGCGCTCACCCAGCCGCTGGAGCAACTGCGTGGACCCCTCGATGTCGGTAAAGAGCAACGTGACCGTCCCCGTGGGCAATTGGCGCATTGAGAACCCCTTTATTTCGTGTGCTATGGCTTGTGCTTGAGAAGGCGTAGCGCCTATGGGCTGGCATACTGTCTGATGCATAGAGAGTTAATCCTATTATAGCGCAACTTATGCGCGATCGCTTTTTATAGAACACCTGTTTCTTTCAGTGTAACACAAAAAGAGGTCGGATTCGACCCGCATATTGGTTTTCCACGCACTGTGGTAATTTTAGGAGTTACACGTTTTTCTTCTTGCGAGAGGAGGTCTTCATGAAGCTGAACTATACCCCTCTTCAGGACGACTCGTGTTCATCGTATCAGTGGCGGATGTTTGTCGGGGGCGATAGCTGCCAGCCGGGGTGCGGAAAGCCACATTCAATTTGCGGAGGCGGATATTCCATTTGTGGCACAATTCCTGCTTCTTTGCTGGCCCTCGTTGTGCTCCTTTCCTGCTCTCTTATAAAAGACAATAGTTGCGTTTTATTGCCTTGTATAGCATGTTGCCGGTTGCGATAGCTGTCAATTTCACTGTCAATTTTTGTTCTCCCAGAACACCGTCAATGTGCTTCCTGCCTGGGTTCACGTGATAAAAGCGCTGCAACGTAGAAATACGGAGAGGGCTTCCCTCTCCACTGATTATTTATCTCGTAGTGCTTCTGGCAGATCAGAAGCGTAGAGGTGAAATGAGTAATGTAAGCGATAGATGTCCCCACGGTCAGTAAGAAATTGTACCTCTAGTGGATGACCTTCACGATCAAAGGACCTTCTAACGATTTTAAACATGAATGTGGGGTCATCAAAAGAAAGTCCGAACATTGCGCGCTCTACAGTATTTGCTGGCACGCTATCCACTGTCTCGGTACACCAATAAGGTTTTTTTCCGAGTTTGCGCAGTAACTCATAGACATCGCTATCGGGTTTCTCAAGCTCTGGCATCATTTCAACGAACCAGAAGGGAAGGTACCGATCGTTAATGCATACAACGGTTTCTTTATCACGCCGTTGCAGGTTTCGATGAAAGATGACCTTTTCACCTTCTGCAATATCGAGCAGGTGGGCAACTTCTGGATCAGCATAGTCGATTTTTAAGAGCAGCGTTTCTTTGTAGGCCGGATGTCCCCCCTTCCCGACATCACTAACGAAATCGCCGTGCCGCGTTGTAAGCATTCGATCTCTCATCTTGAGATCTGCAACGCGATATTCTCCTAGTGCGGCACTTGTTGCCCGTGTTTTCCTCTTGATAGGCAGAACTTTTATTAGCCCTTCTATCGCAAGACGGCTCAAAATGTTTTGAACGCTTGTGTTGCTCACATGGTATGTTTCCTCAATTTCCCTTGGAATAATGATCTGATCGGGTTGGTACTCTCCAAGCAGGATTTTCCTTCGTATCTCGATGTACGCCTGACCTGTTTTACTTTTCTCTCGCAATTCTACAGGTAATGTTTCTAGCAACTTATCCTGCGATAATATACGCATATTTGTTGTTTTTCTCCTCTAGTTATTGTTGGCGAGTTCAAGTAGCTGAGTTACCTGCATGGAGATATCTCGAACTGTTCACTCAGAATGCGATGGATGATCTGATGAAGGTTTTCAGGCATTGCTTTTCTGCTTCTGCTTTTCATCTATCCAGTGGGGTGGTGTATAGTCATAGCTTAACACAAAGTAACTAGCAACAAAAATTAAACGGTTAACCATCACTATAGTACCGTCCTCCGCTTGATTTATACGGATCACTTCGAGAACTGGGGTACTGCGAGTCACTTTGAGCCAGTCTTGTTCTTCCTTAGTTGGCAATCGACCTATAACATCCTCATGAACAGCCTTGATGACTTTATTGTGCTGCTCTTTGATGGCAAGTAGAACATCAAACCGTTCATCTTTTTGCATTTGTTCTAAGATTGTTCCTCCTACCAGGTCGACAGGGTAAAAGTTTTCAGCGATGCGCATGTGTGCTGTAGGTGTTCCCTGTCTTCTTATACGCCGGACTATCAAGGCGCCTGGTGCAATCTTCATGAGTTCAGCTATATCTTTAGGGACCGGCATTAAGGCTGGTTCCTCTAGATTCGTTTCTACCGGCTCCATACCGAGTTCTTTCAGGTAGAGATCGAAGCGCAGAAGGATACCCGGTATTCTTGCTCTGGCCATTCTTATGAAAATCCCTCGCTGTCCTAACGATGAAACGAGGCCCTCTGCTTGAAGACGTTGAATTACCTTGTTCATGGTTTCTTGTGTTGTACCAAACTCTTGTGCAAACATCCTGAGCGAAGGCAGTCTACCCGCTGTTCCGAACGCGCCTGCTTGTATGCGGTGGCGCAATGCTTCGGTAATGGTGTCAATTTTTGTATCCGGTGACATTAGCAAAATCCTCTCTGATCTAATGAAAATGTTAAACGAGCAAACGCTCTAGAGCAAGGATAACACCCACTCTAGATAAAATCAATGCATATTATTTGCCCCTTGACAATATGCTCTAGATCAATTATGCTATACACAGTGAGATCTAGATCAATTGCTTACTAGGCATCCCTACTCAGATCGACATTAAAAGGAGACTTTATGAAGAAACAGACCCATGTGCTAGAGCAGCCAGCAGCGACAGTCGCGCAACTGCTGACGATTGATCAGGTTGCGGCTCGCCTCCATGTGCATCGCACGACGATCTACGGCTTCATCAATCG
>JACDAE010000605.1 GCA_013695595.1 Ktedonobacteraceae bacterium
GCTATGTGTTTATTCAACAAAGATCTCTAGACGTTCGCCGCGATCCAGGTCTTGTAGATCGAGGAGGCGACCAGCGGCACGGGTGTCGATTGTGCGCAGCAGATCCTCCAATGCGCTGTTCCCAAGCTGGGGCAAGAGTTGTGACCCCAGGTGCAGACTTGCTCGTATAAGGCTAACAGGTAGTGTTGCCGCCACGTTCATTTTCGGTGCCCTGGGATTTAAGGAAGTCATACGCACCCGTATAATGCGATCTCGACGAGGCTCATCCGAGCGCACGTCCTCTGTCTCCAATGCATCCAACAATTGTGCGGCCTGCAAAGCTGTAACCTGCCCCTCTTCGATCAACTGGAGGATACGAGCACGCTCCTCCTTCGATGCTAGCATAGTTTTAGCCTTTCAACATACGCATTGCCTCTTCAACGCTGATCTGTTTATCAGCAAGTTGATCGAGGATAGCGCGTCGATCCAGGTGCCCATTGTTCTCAGGGGCACCCCCAAGGGCAGTTACAATCTCATCCAGGCGGCTGCGTGCCGTGTTATAGGCAACATTCATCTCCGCCGCTAATCGTTGCACGTTGCCACGATACTTGACGAGCAATTCTACAAAATCGAGCTGCTCACGCGTGAGACGACCAATCCAGCCGAGACTGAAACGTCCCTCAATAACGATACCGCTCTCAGGACATTCCAGCCGGGTCGCGATCATCTCACCACCGCTCACTGGATCACGAGTTATCAATGGGTACATTCTTGTATTGCTCCCCTCTCTCATAAACTTGACAATATTCGCTTTCTCTCTGGCACTTCTTACTAAATCTATGCCAATAATACCATATAAAAATAAATATTGTCAATATTTTGGTAAATTATATCAATCAATTGCAATTATTTAATAATCGTTATGGGTAAATCCGGTAGGGACTCGATTGTATCGCGTCCGTGATTTATCAACCTGGGGTCGACACCCATAAATGGCGGAAGCGATACAATCGAGTCCCTACCGGATTTGCGACAATATGAATATTTAATGTATGTTCATGTTGAAACCCATTAATAAAATAATAGAAGCGGATGCAAGCTACGTTGATTGCATCCGCTTCTATGGTAATAAGGCGCTCTCAGTTACCTGATTGCGCTTCTGGACTGATAAATTTGACACCTCTACGGCTTAATGTCCTGTAGAATTTAACCACTCGGACTTACGCGCCTGGTGGGCGTGCGTAGCCTCGTTCATCTGTGCAGCATCTTCAATAACACGCCGATTTTGCGTCAAAAGATCAAGTAATTTTTGGGTCTCACTCGCATCCATTGAGGTTGCAAAACCGCCCGAACGTCCAAACTCATGGCTCTGGAGACGGAGAGATCCATCTTCCATCCACGATTCGTAACGACCAATGCGTATTCTCTGAGTCTCTTTCATGGCAAATCTCCATTGATTTGTGTTCTTCACACCTGTATCAACAACTTACTAAACGAACTTCGCCCCGGTAATCAGTTTCCTTAGAAATCACTGTTACATAGTGAATAATACACGCAAAACGTCGCTTTGAGAACCCCTTTTGTATAGTTAATTTATCTATAATATTTTCGCAAAATCTAACCCTTTTGCTAGCTGGCTCTCTAATCTTCCAGCTATAGCTATCTCTACGAGCAAAAGTGTATTTATCCCCTATCTACCTTACTGCTATAGCAATATGCTAAGGGGAAAGGCGCTCTGCAAGGTATTTTAAGCTCAATGGGTAGCGATACTCAATGCTCGAATGCGTGCCATCAAACAATTCAAAGAAGACATCTGTTATGCCTATCTGCTCCAGCGCACGGCGAAATGCGTCCGCACCCAGGTCAAGATAGAACTGATCGCGCTTTCCTGCATCGATATAAATAGCTTTCATTGTGTGCAAAACATCCACGTTTTTTGGTACCATGCGTACGGGGTCCCAACGTAACCAGCGCTCCCACACTTCAGGTCGCATCTCGCCTGTTGCAGGATCATACGGCATCTGCACCTTCCCGTCCTCATCGGCTGAATAGCAGGCCGCCATACACCAATCGTTGAGCAAGCTTCCATCGCTGCCCTTAGAAAATGCCGGACGCGTCTGGAGGTCTTGCCAGAACGTCTCAAATGAGCCATCGTACGAATCGCGTAATGCACGCACACTCTCACGAAATCCAGGCTGATAACAGTTTTCAAAGAGCGCATCGCCGGCATGCGTGGCGAGTCCGCCCCAGAGATCCGGGCGCAGCATCGGAGTGATCATCGCTCCATAGCCGCCGCTGGATTTGCCCGCAATACCACGATGTTCACGTTTCGCTAACGTCCGATAATGCGCATCAATCCAGGGCACAATCTCATCACATAGATAGGTATGATAGCGTCCGGTCGCCGGCGAGTCCAGGAACTGACTGCCGCCCAATGAAGTCCAGCAATCAACCCACACAATAATACAGGGAGGAATCTCACCACTGGCAAACGCTTCATCGGCCAGTTCAGGGAAGTTTTTTCTAAAGGCCGAACGATTGCGCCACATATCCAACTGACCTGTGAGTCCCTGGATCATATAAATAGACGGGTAACGGCGCTCTGGCTCCTGATCGTATCCTGGCGGTACATATATCCATAACGGTCGCTCAGCGGGATCGTGCAAAGGATTGCCTTTGAGTACTTCGCTGTGAAAGACCACTTCATCGAACCGGCCACTAAAGTTTATAGACCACGGCTGCATCTTTTCCTCCTGATGTTAAACTACGCGGCGGCGGGGCGGGTTTGTAAACGGCACCCCTACACCATTATATTGTTATGATTTGGGTTTAGGGCGATAAATGTTTAGACCGATTTTGATCTCTTCGCGTCCGGGCACCGATACATTGCCTTCTGTGCTGGCGACTGTAATCGATTTGCCGCTCGACGAGAGGCCGAACTCTTGATCCAGATCAACCATGATAATCAATTTATTGCCATCAACGCTCATCTCTATGTTCTTCACGAATCTCTGACCTTTCTCTGCTACAATAATGGTAGTGGTTATACACCACCCACATACAAAAACGGATATGTGCCCTCAAAGGAACTCTTGTTTCCCTAATTATCAAAATACATGTGGCAGAAAACACACCCAAAAATAATATCCCCTGCTGGACTGCACAGGGAGTGAGGTCGAACCCTGGTCAATCCATACAAGGGATTTCTCTTCTTATTTTAAAACATAACGGTTAAAAAAACAGCTATCCTGGTCGCAAATATTGACGATGTCTATCAAGTTAATAGAATACATCTATGTGTACTTTAACCATCATGATATCTCAACACCAGACGATCTCGCGCTTCAGGCTATTACGGGTCGGAAACTTATTTCGGGAACATCTCGCTGATACTCTCACGATTGTGAATTCGCTTGATTGCTTCACCAAAGATGGAGGCGACGGAGATAACCTCGATCTTGTCCGAAAACACGACGGGCTGATTTTCAACGGTATCCGTGATGAAAAGGCGTTTGAGCGGACTATGATCGATGCGTTCTATAGCGCTTCCAGCCAGCACACCATGCGTCACGGCGGCATACACTTCGGTCGCCCCCTGCTTCATTAATTCGATGGAGACGCTGGCAAGGGTGCCCCCTGAGATGGTGAAATCATCTACGACGACGGCAGTTTTGCCGCGCACGTCGCCGATGATTTGCAAGATCTTTGCCTTCTCATCGTGGGCCATACGTTCTTTGTCAGCAATGGCTATGGATGTACCGAGGTAGGATGCATAACGACGCGCCTGCTTCGCGAAACCAACATCAGGGGAGACGATGACCATATCTTTGAGGTTCAATGACTGGATACGTTCGCAGATCAGGGGTAGAGCATACAGATTATCGACGGGCTGGTGGAAGAAGCCCTGGATCTGTGGCGCGTGCAGGTCCATCGTTACCACGCGATCAGCACCGGCAGCTTCGATGGCGTCGGAGCAGACACGAGCACGGATAGAGACACGTGGCTCGTCCTTCTTGTCGCCCTTCGCATAGCTGAAATAGGGAATTACAACGGTCACTGATTCAGTACCCGCCCGCTTGAAGGCATCGATCCAGAAGAGTAGTTCCATAAAATTATCATTGGCGGGAAAGACGGTTGATTGGACTATATACACATGCTGACCACGCACATTTTCAAGAATCCGCACAAAAGTGTTGCCATCGGAGAAGTGGAGCGTTTCGTTCTTGCCCTGGGGGACCTGGAGATATTCACAAATACGAGCCGTCAAACGCTGGCTACCGCTACCAGCAAATATCATCATAGGGTCATCGCTATTTATCTGCATTATGCCATGTTTCCTCAACTTGGACACACCGGGAAAGGTGCCTACACTGATTATCGGGGTTGCATGTTGATTGTATCTCTTCGGCATGGCTTCATGCAAGCACACAAAACATAATACACGTAAAACGGTAGGGACCAGATTGTATCGCGTCCGCAATTCATTGATTGTTTGGCCCAGGGTTGATCAATCACAGACGCGATACAATCTGGTCCCTACCATTTTACGTGTATTAGATGTATTTAGTACCTCGAAAATGATGTCATATACGCGTTGAGATTAATTAAAATCACACCTCCTCGTAGCGTCCACCGAGATGTTGGGCCAGAAATTTCTCGGCGGCGGCGTAGAACTTGATGCGATTCTGCGGTTTGGCAAAGCCGTGACCTTCATCGGGGAAGAGCATGTACTCGTACTCGATGCCTTTGCTCTTCATCGCATCCACGATCTGCTCGGATTCAGCCTGCTTGACACGTGGATCATTGGCACCCTGCGCGATCAGCATAGGGATCTTGATCTGGTCGGCCTTGTAGAGCGGTGAGCGGGACTTCAAGAACTCTTCTTCCGTATCGGGATTGCCGACACGTTTGTGGAAGGTCGCGAGAAAGGTCGCCCAGTAGGGTGGAACCGAGCGAATAAGCGTCAGCAGGTTACTGGGTCCGACAATATCGACTGCACAACAGAAGAGATCAGGGGTGAACGTTGCTCCAGCCAGAGCCGCATAGCCACCATAAGAGCCACCATAGATGGCGACCTTCTTGGGATCAGCGGTTCCTTGCGCAATGGCCCATTGGACCGCATCCACCAGATCGTTATGCATATTGCGTCCCCACTCGTGATCACCTGCATTGAGGAAGTCTTTGCCGTAACCGGTCGAGCCACGGAAATTTACTTGCAGACAGGCGTAACCACGATTGGCGAACCATTGCGCCTCCGGATTATACCCCCACCCATCACGCGCCCATGGCCCACCATGTACATTCAGCACCATGGGCAGGTTCTTTGCTTCCTTCCCAGCAGGCACAGTAAGATACCCATGTACCGTCAGACCATCCCTTGAGGTAAAAGAGATCGGTTGCATAGAGGCCATGGTATACTTGCTCAATTCAGGCTGATTCTCGAAGAGGAAGGTGGCACTCTGCGCCTCACGCGTATAGGCGTAGAAAGGGATCGGGCCATTATCAACATTGAAGGCAATCAGCCAGGTGTCATCGGCATCATTGCGGCTCACTAGAGAGAAATCGCCCTCGTGGATATCGTGGATACGATCGAAATCCAAACGAATAGACTCGTCCAGCAGCGTCCATTCAAGGCGATCACGATTGAAGGCAACGGCCTGCACCTCGTATGTATCGGGATGGATCATCACACTACTCACATCGTACTGCGGATCTTCTGCGATCAATGTGAGATCACCGCTTGCAAGATTGAGCTTGACGAGGCGACTGGCATTCACGTTACGTGCATCCTCAAGATAGATGGACTGACCATCACTTGTAAAACCAACCGGACCGCTATTCAGCGCATCATCCGCGCTCCAGGCCAGGATCTTGTTCCACGGACCCTCCTCGTTATCGCGCACCAGCAATTCCAGGCCACCATCTGGTTGTGCGGTGACCGCGCCACGTACTTTGAAATGCGTATCAGTCATCCAACCTGCCACGTTCCCAGGATTTTGCGCCACCAGGGCCAGTTCACCGGTTGGCAGATCGAGGTGATAGACATCATGTACCTGCGGATTATCTCGGTTGAGACCGACCAGCAGTTCGTTGGGGAAATGCTTACTGCTATCGATTAAACGAGCCTGCACATTCTCAAACGGCGTCAGATCGCGCGTCTCTTTCGTCTCCAGGTTGGTGGCATACAGGTGCCAGTTCTCGTTGCCGCCACTATCTTGAATATAGAGAATGTGTTTATTGTCATGTGCCCAACTATAAGCACGAATACCACGCTCGGTATCCTGTGTGACGGGCTGGGAGTCGCCGCCGATAGTACCAACCCAGACGTTGAGCACATTGTTGACGGGTGCCAGATAGGCCATGCGTTTCCCATCAGGCGCGATCCTGGGGCTGGTCTTCACCGGGTTGCCAAACAGGACATTGCGTGGAATGAGTTCCACCTGTGGTGTTGTGGTCATGTTAATCTACTCCTCTATAGTACTATCAGAACGTTCCTCATCTCTAGAAAGACCAGCAATAACTACGTTTTTACGCGTATTTACGATATTCTTTCAAGAAATAAACAAAATATCCGCATTGTGGGAAAATATCATCAGGGTAGGGAAGCCATTTATAATTCCGTGGGGATCATCATCTCTTCTCGCTCCATCCGTTTCGTGGCCCCTACGGAATTATAAATGGCTTCCCTACCCTGGCTTACTTTGATCCCCAACATCGAATATCCACAACAATTTTTTAAACTGCATAATGGTGCATCTATGGTAGTATGCGCATTTTGTATTTTTACGCAAGCTGATACGTCTATACCTTTGCACCGATCATCTCGCAATACACATTGTACGTCTGCTTCGCAATCTGGCCCTGTGTGTAGTTGTCCAATACACGCTGGCGACCGCGTTGCGCTAAATCGGCATAGAAATCTGGATCATCGAGCAGCTTTTTAACGCACGCACTCAGCTCCTGCGCATTGCCTTCGGGGAAAACCAGTCCGGCATCATCAATCACGTGCGGAATCTCGCCACTGTCGGAACCAATGACGGGCGTCTCACAGGACATCGCTTCGGCCAGGACACGGCCAAATTGCTCTTTCCAGTTGGAGCGCGTCAGAGAAGGCAACACAAATGCGTCAAGGCTCTCCATCTCACGGGGAACCTCATAGGTCGGAACGCTGGGCTTGAAGATGACACGTTCACTCACACCCAGGCGCGTCGCCAGCTCTTCCAGCGTGCTCTTCATCGGTCCGTTACCAATAAAAGCGGCGCGACAATAGGTGGGAAGAGATGTCAGCGCCTCAACCATCAGGGTCAGCCCCTTCTCTTCTTTTAAACGACCGATGAAACCCATGGTAAAGGGAGCACCTGGCTGGCGCGGTTGCCGTGGTGCAGAGCGGCTGTAGATCTCGGTATCGAAACCAAATTGTGGGATAATATGAATGGGACCCTGGTAGCCTTTGCGGCGCAAGACATCTGAAGCATCACGGTTTCCAGCGAGGGCAGCAGAGG
>JACDAE010000620.1 GCA_013695595.1 Ktedonobacteraceae bacterium
GTGCAAGGCGCTCGCTCCCTGCAAGGAAGGAAGGGTGCGAGCGCCTTGCACCTCATGACAGCTTCCCGCATATTACCCCTATGAGGCTGCAAATACTTGACAACTCCCTTTTAATCCCGTATTCTACGTATAAAGGAGTTCTATCATGTCTTTCACCCCACTTCATGTGGTTATTATTGGAGGCGGGATCGGGGGCCTCTGTCTGGCTCAGGGTCTCAAAGCGGCTGAAGTGAGTGTTGCCGTCTATGAACGCAACTCTCCCGATATCTGGTTAGAGGGGTATCGCATTCATATTAACCCCGTTGGGAGTCGAGCGCTTCACGCCTGTCTGCCTCCCGCTCTGTGGGAAACATTTATGGCGATGGCAGGCACTCCTCCCGCTGGCCTCGGTTTCATGACCGAGCAATGCCAGGAGATGGTGGTCATTGCCGACGAATTTATGTCCAACAAGGCCGGGAACTCCATTGACGCTCATTATCCGCAGAACCGCCTTGCCTTGCGCCGCTTACTGCTGTCTGGACTGGATGATGTGATCCACTTCGAAAAGACCTTCGAGCGCTACGAGCATACGCCTGAAGGCAAGGTCACTGCATACTTCGCTGATGGCACTTCGGCGACTGGAGATATCCTCGTTGCGGCTGACGGTGCCAACTCTAAAGTACGCCAGCAATATCTCCCTCAGGCTGCACGCAGAGAGATCGGCGCGGCAGCGATAGAAGGAAAGTTTCTGCTTACTGAGCAGACAAGAGCCTGGCTCCCACGCCCACTGGTGGTACGCATGAATCTCACCATGCCACTCAATCGGGACTGTCTGGTTACTGCTCCTTTTGACCGTATGCCCATTTCAACCGAAGCGGTAAACAGCGCCCACGAGCATTCGGATCTGCTTGATGCGACCCAGGACTATCTTCTCTGGGCGTGCATCGCTGCATCGTCTGAATACCCGGACGATGTACAGCAACTCGATGAGGAAAGCCTGCTGCGCATCGTCAGCCAAATAATGGAAGGGTGGGATCCACGTCTGCGTCAGATCGTTGCCGAGTCAGCTCCTCATAGTATCGCCTTTACTCCCTTTAAAGCCTCAACCCTGATTGATCCCTGGGAGAGCACCAACGTAACCGTGTTGGGAGATGCGATCCACAATATGCCACCTGTAGGAGGTCTCGGAGGAAACATGGCCCTGCGTGACGCGTGGTCTCTCACACAAGCATTGACAGATGTTCAGCAGGGACGGTCAGCACTTCGACCAGCTATTGAGAGGTATGAAGCTGAGATGAGAACGTACGGGTTTGCGGCTTTGCGTGCTGCATTAGGATATACACAGCAAGCAATCGGTAGCAAGCGCCTGCAACGCCTCGGCTCCAGAGTCTGGTTTAGAGCATGTCAGTCTATTCCGCCGTTGAAGCGGGTCTTTGAGGACCACTGGACCAGGCCAATGTATAATCGGGGAGAGGAAGTAGATACCCGAATTGCTGAAGTGGTCAGGTAGGGGAGGAGATTCATTTACTGTGCGATGAGCATACAATGGAAAGGAATCACAACATCATGGCGGCTTCAGATGAGAATACCTACGTTTTTGATACGGAAAGCCCGACGGAATTGGCACGCCTCATCAACCAGGATCAACTCATTACCAGGGCAATGGGTGGACCGTTGGCAGAACAATCATCCGAGACGCTCTTGACGCTGCATCACATTCTGGATTTAGGATGTGGACCAGGTGGATGGGTCCTTGATGTCGCATTTGCCTTTCCCGCTGTGAGCGTTGAGGGCATTGATATCAGCCATGCAATGGTGAACTATGCCCGCGCCCGCGCCGTCTCGCAAGGGATCAAGAATGCCACCTTCCGTATCATGGATATCACACGTCCACTCGACTTTTCCGATGCCTCGTTTGACCTGATCAATGCTCGCTTTCTGACGGGTGTCCTCAAGCGAGAGGCGTGGACACCGTTCCTGCTCGACTGCACGCGCATCCTGCGCCCTGGTGGCGTCTTACGTTTGACCGAAGGCATCAGTACATGGACGACAAGCAGTCCATCTCTTGAAAAAGGCAATGCGTTGGGCAATGAATTCCTCGGGCTCGCTGGCTATGGAGTTCAGGTTGAGGGACGAGACGACGATGTCTTTCACCTCATCCCTCATCTGTTGCATCAGAATGGGTACCAGAATATAATGCGCATTCCTCATGAGTTAGATGTCTCAATCGAAACGCCAGCCTGGAGCGATTTTTATCACAATATGGAGGTCCTGGCATATTTTAGTAAGCCCGCAATCGTGCATATGGAACTGAGCACCCCGGAAGCATTTGATCAGTTGATGAACCAGATCTTCATTGAAATGCATGCGGAGGACTTTCGCGGGACGTGGCATTTGACGACATTCTCTGGCACCAAAGCGACTGTATGAATATCATCTATTGGACACTCTCAAAAAGCCATGCTATAGTTTTCTCAAGAGACGAAACATGATCTTGCAAAAGGAAGATGACTGGTATGACGAATGCAGAGACCCATGACCAGGCAAACTGGGTGGGTGCCGCATACCAGGCACCCACCCGGATGTTCTCGGCGAATCTCAGTGGTCGCACGTTGCGACAGATTGTTCACCTGCACGCTGGGGGAGAGCAGCTTCGACTGCACCTCTCCAACCGCTATGGAGACGCGCCAGTTGCGCTCTCTTCCATTTCTGTGGGGCAGGTTCTCCAGGGACCAGCGGTGTCCCCAGGAGCGCAGGCCGTGCGGTTTGCGGGGCACGAGATGGTCACGCTGGAACCTGGGCAGGAGGTGGTTAGTGACCCGGTGGCTCTGCGGGTAAAGGCGTTCAGCGATCTGGCCATTACCTTTTTCCTGGCACAGGGCGAGAGCCTGACGGGTCATACTGGTGCGCAGCAACTCTCGTATGTCTCAGGCATCGGTGAGGTGACCGCCGTCCCGATAGAAGCTACCTTTTTTGCCTATCCCTTGTTGACGTCGGCCTGGTGGCTGATCACTGGCATCGATGTCTTGCCCCGCGAACCCTTCTGACGATGCAGCATCGAGTTCCTCTTTAAGGTCGTTCGCTGAGCCAGGTTAATGCGCAATGCCGTTGCGGGTAGCGGCCTGTTGCAGAAAATCCAGGCCCAGGGCGCGCCAACTCGCAAGTCCATCATAGAAGCCGGGAAAACTGCGAAATTCTGCGACCAGTCCACCGCGCGTATTCATCGTACCTGGGACATCTGGTATCGCCTGGACGGACGCATTGCCTGTGCGATGAGGTCCAAGATTGGGTGGGACCATGACGGGTGTTCCGGCCAGAGGAACCACTGCCCTTGCTGGATTAGAGAGATCATCTAAATTTAGTGTCCCTGGAGTGGCGGCAAAGACATCAATAGCACTCAATAGCTGCCCCACTACCAGTACAGAGCGGCCTATTTGCTGCAGGATCAGATCGAGCGTGGCTCGCCTGTTGTTGGTGAAATAAATCAACTCATAGGCAGTCATGCCATAGGTGGTAATAATAGAGTTTGGACTTTTATGAGGACTGGCACAAGATTTTTCGTAGTGCCGCCCAGCACTCCCGGCCCTAGCATGCCTCGCTTTAGATACAATGCGAGGTGGGTAATCCAGCCTCTGAGCCCCCTGAAGTTGCCCGCCTGCTGGACCTGAGCTGCTGTAAAATCCATTGGACCCACGCTGACGTTAGTCACAAAGGGAGGCACGCCAGCGGGGGCAAATGGCGCGGCAGAGTACACAACTTTCTAAAATATTTCAAGGTGTAAAAGCGGATTGTGTGGCTATTCAGATTGTGTGGCGCATAGCCTTTATACGCCGCTAAATGCCGAAAAACCGCCATCCACGGGAATGGTAATCCCGGTCGCAAACTGTGAAGCTGGACTTACTAGCCATAAAAGCGTTCCAATCAAATCTTCTGGGACCCCAAAGCGTCCCATCGGCGTATGATTGAGAATGGCCTGGCCTCTTGCCGTCATGGCACCCGTTTCAGCTTCGGTCAGCAAAAAGCGGTTTTGCTCCGTCAAAAAGAAACCAGGCGAAATTGCGTTGACCCGTATCTGAGCACTGTATTCCTGGGCCATGTGCACCGCCAGCCACTGGGTAAAATTGACAATGGCAGCCTTGGCCGCACTATATGCGGGTATACGTGTCAAAGGCCGCAACGCATTCATTGACGCAACATTAACAATACAACCAGATTTTTTCTCCGCCATGCTCTTGCCAAATATCTGCGAACTCAGAAATGTGCCTGTGAAATTCAGACGAAAAACGGTATCAACGGCCTGCTCGTCCAATTCAAAGAAGGACCGTTCAGGGTTGGTTGTCGCTAACGGCTGGTTCCCTCCGGCACCGTTAATCAAAATATTGATAGAGGCGTATTTCTTTATAATCTCTGCGTGCGCCTTCTCAAGAGATGTTCTGTTGGTCACGTCGCAGGCAATACCGATCGCTTCCCCACCATCTGTGCGAATGGCATCGACCACTCTGGCGGATGATGTATCATGCAGGCTGATCACCGCAACCCGTGCGCCCGCGTTAGCCAGCGCGCGTGCCATAGCGCTGCCTAATACGCCACCACCGCCGGTTATCACTGCTGTTTGTCCCTGTATGCTAAAAAGCGCATCATACTCTGACATAGACCCATACTCTCATTTCTGCAGTCCCATGCCCAGAAAGGCATCAGGATACTGCTATGCGAACGATCAAATCCTTCTAATAATGCCATTATGTCACGATTAGAGATGGCTACTCAATGCATCAGTTGCAGGATGTTCCCGATCCTCGGATTATCAGCGGCAAGAATATGATGGGAAATACCTCTATTTTACTTATTGTTAACCCGGCAGCATGCACGGCTTTGATGGAGAGTACCAATCCACTGGGTCGAATTGAATCCAAGTGAAACTCTTCCCCTCTCTATCCCGTACTTGCCTCAAAGAAGGTTGAGTGACAGGAGGAGTATTTTTTATGCATAGTAAAAACGTGTGCCTGGTGGTTGATCTCAGAACCGGTGAGCATCTCGTGAACATTCCAGGGATTGTGGCTGTATTTATGGCGGCGGGTTGGAAAACACAGGTCTCACTCAAAGAATATGGTGGTGAGACGCAGAAAATGGCCCAGAAAGCGGCACGGGATGGGTATGATATTGTCTTGGGATACGGTGGCGATGGGACATTGAGTGCTGTTTTTAATGGCATCGTGAACGCAGACAGCAAGAGCGTTGTCGCGGATCTTCCAGGTGGCACCTATAATGTATGGGCCGGGGCGATCGGTGTGCCGACTGATCCCATCAAAGCTGCACTGGCGATTGTGGATAGTGTCGCGCGCAAAGTCGATCTGGGTCATATAGAGGTCGCCGGCCTGACGTTGCCTGGAACGACAGGCAGTTTGCCTGCAAAAACGCAGAAGAACCCCAAAATCTCGTCGAAAACACGGCAACATTTTCTTTTGCATGTTGGCATCGGCCTGGAAGCAACGATGATGGCCCATATCTCGAAGCCGCTCAAATATCGCTTTGGCCCACTGGCGTTTGATCTTTCCATGGTGAAAACACTGCCACAACAGCGTCCTTTCCCCATTGAGGTCAAGCAACTGGATGATGCCGGCAATGCCGAAAAATACTGGCAAGGTGAGGTCTGGGAGTTGTTTGTCAGCAAAGTCCCTCTTTTTGGGGAATCAATGAATATTGCACCAGAGGCACGCATTGATGATGGTCTCCTCTCAGTGTGTCTTGTGACGGCTAATGGTCCGCTGAAAACGGTCGAGCAAGTCCTCTCTCTGGTAACGCAGAAGAAGCTCGATGAGAAGACCACCCAATTCTTCCGAGGCCAGCACTTCTCTATCCAGGTCCCGGCATCCATAGATGTGCATGTTGATGGAAGTATCATCAAGCTCGAAGATTTCCTGCGCACGTCCGAGTATGAGGCCCTCCAACAGGTTCCCGACACGGGGCTGGCGAAAGTCAATTATCGTTTTGATGCAGAACCAAAAGTATTGCGCATGGCATTTCCGCGTACCTATGATGGAGCACTATTCACAAATCCTGCTCCTGAAGGGAACGCGCAGCAAGAGGGAAGCAAACAAAAGAGTGCCAACGAGCAGCATTGCAAGAAAGATAAAGCGCAGGCCACCCAGACCACAAGCTACGAGGTCACCGTCATTGGTTGCGTCCCGTCTCCGAAGGAACCCGACACCTATATTGTCGCAGGCACGTATGAGAAGCAGATCTCAGATGAGAAAGAGGTGATTGCGGTGCGTATCAATCAACAGACGCGCTTATCTGGTAACGATAACACACCTCTTGCTCTTACCGCAGTGGCAGCGTTAGGGGAGGGCGAGAAGATTGTAGTCGAGGGCGAGAAAAGCAAACGCAACGTTATTCATGCGCGTTCCGTTAGCCTTTCTGCTAAGATAGCTCAGGAAGCCCGCTCACACTAACATTGCCCGGAGAAACTATCCCCTGGGCAAAACGACCGATTTGATATTGGCTGGATCGCTCCGTGTCGCCTGTAATGCCTGTTCAGCCTCAGCCAACGTATAGTGGCCGGTGATAATGGGCTTGAGATCGACGCGACCGGAGGCAACCAGCGCAATGGCATCCTGATAGGTGTTTGCATAGCGGAACGTCCCGGTGAGGGTGATCTCGTGGTTCTGCATAAAGGCCATTGGCAGGCTGGCCTCTTCACCTGGACCCATGCCGACCGCGACCGCTATACCCGCCGGTCGCAGAGCACGAATGCCATCACCAAGCGCACGTGGGTTTCCCGAACACTCTATCAACACATCGGCGGCTACTAATTCATCTGCGAGAGAGTGCTGCGCGACGTTCACGGTGCGTGTGGCTCCCAGTGTGCGTGCCATCTCAAGGCGTTGGGGCGAGACATCCGTGATTGTGATTTCGGCGACCCCAAGGGCCAGCGCAACCTTCATCGCCAGCATGCCAATCGGCCCGGCACCTGTAATGAGAATGTGGTCACCTCCCCGCAACTTCGCCTTGCGGCATGCCCAGAGCCCAACCGAGAGCGGCTCGATCAGCGCACCTTCCTCATCCGACATCTGGTCGGGCAACGTGTATGCGAAATCACTGAGAATCGTGACATAGTTGGTGAAGGCTCCATCGATTGGAGGCGTGCCGAAGAAGCGCACATTGGGGCAAAGATTATAGCGGCCCGCACGACACTGCTGACAGGTGCCGTCAGGAACTCCCGGTTCAATCG
>JACDAE010000634.1 GCA_013695595.1 Ktedonobacteraceae bacterium
CCCACATGCAATCTCTACCCATAACGAAAGAAAAAGGACGTAGATAATGGCAAATCAGACGCAACTCAATCTTCTTTTAGCAGGGAAAAATTCCTGGGATAAATGGCGTCGCACTTATCCTGACGTACAGGCATCCGAGCCAGATCTCCATGGCGCGGACCTTCACGATATGGACCTTCACAACGCTGATCTTCATGAAGCCGATCTTACTGAAGCCAATTTGCAGGGTGCAGACCTGCGAGACGCAGACCTGCGTGGAGTGGACCTGCGCAACGCAAACCTGAGTGGAGCTAACCTGAGCGGGGCAAATCTCACACAGGCACATCTACACAGAGCTGACTTCCGGGGGAGCAATCTTTCACATACAAACTTGACGGAAGCAGATCTCAGCAACGCCGACTTGCGCGGCGCGAATCTCGATGGGTCAATCCTCAAAAAAGCCATCTTTATTGGCACAAATATGTCTGGCGACGAACGTCGTGCGGTGGATGCCAGCAAAAACGCGGAGAAACAACACCCTGCTCCTGTTATTATTGCCTGATCAGGTCAACAGTTGAGCATGTAAAGAAGAGAGCTTCTTGCTACCTGGAAGAGCGGAAAGTGTTGGTCTCAACTCCACTATCCGCCAGGAGGCTCCCATTAGATGCCTTTTTTGCGGCGCTTATCGCCCCCGGTTTGTCGCCAATTGGTGATAAAGTGGGCTCGTTCTTCTCCAACGAGTTTACAGTCACGTGCATCGTTTTCTGCCGTTGTATACTTGGTGTAAAAGGGTGCAAGACGACCTGCGAGGCGTGCAATCGTCCCGATGAGTTCCAGATCGTGGGTCTTATGCGCCTGTATGCCTTGTGCATGTCCCTCGTTCCAGCCCTCTGCATACATGTTCTGGCAATCGTCTTCTTTGAGATAGAGGACGTGCGGCTCAAGATCTTCCTTCGTCCTTTTCAACAAACGTACATCGCCAAGCACGTTGGGATCACACAGGGTTGCCACATCATATTCCATATGATATGTTGCCATACCAGTCTGTAATTCTGAATAAGCGCTAAAGAAACCTAATAAAAGCCCGATGTCTCTCATCTTTTGTCTATCCAGGTCAGCTCGCTTTTCATGATTTATCATTTGAGTTTCCTTGCCTCTCCGTCTCTCTTTCTTCTATTATAGAACGATGATTTAATATTTGTCAAATGCACAAAAAATAGTGTATAATGAGAGAAGCTGATACGTATTTGTAGAAGCTATGCCCCTCTTAAAATATATCCCTCGTACAAAAAAACTTCAGAACACCCTCAAAGAGAGAAGACATCATGGCAAATCAGGAACAAATCGATCTGCTTCATCAAGGAGCAACTGAATTATGGAAACGTTGGAGATGGGCTCATACAAATATCTCCCTTGATCTGGATGGCGCGGATCTGAGTGATACTAACCTTGGAGGCTGCGACCTCTCCTATGCTCATTTACATAGTGCTAATCTCAGTATGGTTGATGCCAACAATACGAACCTCAGCCATGCCATCTTGATCGGTGCTAATCTCAGTGGCGCAAACCTGGCTGGTGCCAACCTGAGAGATGCAGATTTGAGTGGGGCTAATCTGAGCAAAGCTAATCTCAGAGGAGCTCATTTGAATGGGGCACTTATTACCTCTGACCAGTTGAAACAGGGTAGATAGGTTAATAATCAACGGCTCATCAGCATCGAACCAAAGTAGACAAGCGTTGCCAGCGTAGAGATATAGAAGCTCGCAGGTAAATAATGACCGCCAATCCCCACAACCGCAAGCAACAACCCTACCCAGGTGATTGCCAGACCAAACACAACCGATA
Source organism: Ktedonobacteraceae bacterium (assembly GCA_013695595.1). Taxonomy (GTDB): domain Bacteria; phylum Chloroflexota; class Ktedonobacteria; order Ktedonobacterales; family Ktedonobacteraceae; genus JACDAE01. The sequence continues at coordinate 1,825 of JACDAE010000634.1, forward strand.
GTGCAATCGAAGTGAGTGGGCGATAGGTCAAACGTGCCGCGCTCGCCGCCGGGGCAATCAACAGGGCAAACACCAGCAACGCTCCCACTACCTGAATAGCTATCGCTATCGTGACCGCCAGGAGCAACAGAAAAAGGATAGAGAGCAAACGCACAGGGATGCCACGCGCCTGGGCCACCTCTGGATCAATGGAAGCAAACAATAAGGGGCGAAATAGGATGACCAGCATAACAAGAATAAGCACCGCAGCGAGCAATGTTGTAAATACATCGCCCCGATTCACGCTCAAAACTGATCCAAAGAGCGCACTGACAGTCGCCGTCGCGTTTTTGCCAGAAGCGTAGAGTCCTGTAAATAAAACGCCCAGCCCAAGCGCAAATGCAAGGACCATGCCAGTCTCAACATCACGTCCACGCACACGCTCACCCAACGCTCCCATCCCTAATGCACTGAGCACCGTCAGAACAAGCATTCCCACCAGAGAACTCAGCCCGAATAAAGGGCCACCCGTCGAACCTGCAAAGCCAATATGCGACAGCGAATCACTGGCAAACGCCTGGGCACGCAATATCACAAAATAACCAATCGCCCCGGTTACTACGGCAACAAACGTCCCCGCTAAAAAAGCATTCTGGATAAACTCTTGCTGAAATAATGTGAACATTTTGACATCCCTCACCAAAAATGGGCACCTCTGTCCGTTCAAAAACTGGGGAATACACCTCTCCCCAATTCTGCGTTGTTTGACAGATCTGTACCGTGTATAATTGCCCCAATAGTAGCATAGATCGTTGGTTTCTGCAAATGAGACTATATCTCATTGACAATCTTATAGATCTTATGGTATCCTCTCAAAAGAGACAGCGTATCAGTAAAGGGTATGTATATACATCTTTTCTTTTTGACTATTTACCCTTGACTCATCAGGAGATTGTTCTATGTTTCAACACAAAAAGGCTTTTTTTCGGGGCTTGCCCTTTGTTCTTATCTGCTTATTTCTCTTGAGTGCCTGTGGCGGTGCGAGGAATGGATCGACATCTTCTACTACTTCGACACCCTCCAGGGTTATTAAGGTCGTCGCGGCAGAGAATTTTTATGGCGATATCGTGAAGCAGCTCGGAGGCAGTCACGTTGATGTGACCAGCATCCTTTCAGATCCCAACGTCGATCCACATGAATACACATCGAGCGTGCAAACTGCATTGAAGGTGAGCCAGGCCGACCTGGTCCTTGAAAATGGACTGGGCTATGATGATTGGATGGATAAACTACTCGCCAGCTCACCTGACTCCAATCGAACTGTGCTGGTCGGTGGCAAGATCGCCAATCATGCCTTGCCCGACAATCCACATGTCTGGTATGGTGTGGATAGCATGCCCGCGATTGCGCAGGCCTTCACCGGTGCACTGAAAAAACTGGATAGTACCGATGCCGCAACGTTTGATGGCAAACTCGCAACTTTCCAGCAATCGCTCGTCTCTCTGCAGCAAAAGATTGCTGAGATCAACCTGAAATACAAAGGGACACCGATTGCATTAACAGAGACCATCTATCTCTATCAAACCGCGCCGGAAGGCCTCAAGGTACTTACGCCTTTTGCCTTTATGAAAGCCAACGCAGAGGGAACCGATCCCCCAGCCGATACAGTAACCATGATCAACAATGAGATCAACCTGAAACAGGCACGCGTTTTGATTTATAATATACAGACCGTAACACCTATCACAACAAATGTGCAGAATGCGGCAACAAAACAACATATTCCGACTGTCCCTGTCTCAGAGACCATGCCTCCAGGCAAAACCTATCAATCCTGGATGTTGGATCAACTCAATAGTCTGGAAACAGCTTTACAGCAGGGCACAAAAAAATAAAGAGGTGAACTTGTGACAACATTACCAGTTGTTGAGTTAGAGCAGGCACGTATCCGCCTGGGTGGTCGCATCATCCTGGATGATATCACCCTGACGATACATGAGGGAGAATTTATCGCCATCCTGGGACCCAATGGCGCGGGCAAGTCGACCCTGCTCAAAACACTGCTCGGCCTTATCAAAGCAGATGCCGGCAGCATACGGATATTGGGACGCACTCCACATCGTGGCAATAAGGACATTGGCTATGCTCCGCAGCATCGTACCCTGGAGGCAGACCTGGCGTTACGCGCTCGTGATGTCGTTGGCTTCGGCCTGGATGGAAATCACTGGGGCATCGGCCTGCCCAGCCGCAAACGTACAGCGCTTATTGATAAAGCCTTGCACGAGGTTAATGCGCTCGATCTGGCGAACGCTCCCGTTGGACAACTCTCAGGTGGCGAACAACAACGCCTCCTCATCGCACAGGCTTTATTAACGAATCCACGCCTGTTATTGCTAGATGAGCCACTGGCAAACCTGGATATCAGCCGCGAGGGTGAGATCGTCTCTTTAATCGCCAGGGTATGCCATGATCGTAACGTTGCAGTCATGCTTGTAACCCACGATATCAACCCACTCCTGCCTGTTGTGGACCGCGTCCTCTATATGGCAAATGGGCACAGCGCCATTGGCCGGGCAGACGAGGTGGTGACGAGCCAGACGCTCTCGCAATTATACGGTTCGCCCATTGAGGTGGTACAGGCGCTCAATCGCCTCTTCGTGGTCGGGGCCGAAACTTGATTCCCATCGGCCTACATGAAATTATTCGTGAAATGTGAAATGAATTCGTATGTTTGATCTATTCCAACTTCCGTTTATCCAGCATGCCTTGCTTACGGGCACCTGTGTCGCGATCGTATCGGCAATTGTTGGCTACTTTCTCGTGTCACGTGGTCTGACCTTTGCAGGACACGCATTAGCGCATATCGGCTTTGCGGGGGCGGCGGGCGCGGTTCTGTTGGGGCTGAATCCTCTGGCGGGTCTGCTGGTATTCACTATTGGAGCTGGTGTGGGCATCAGTCTCATGGGCAAAGAAGTGCGCGAACGCGACCTGGCAATCGGTATCATGCTGACCTTTGCGCTTGGCCTGGGTATTCTCTTTCTCTCGCTCTATTCAGGCTTTGCCGAACGGGTCTACGCCATCTTATTTGGCGATATTCTGGGTATCAGTCAGACCGATGTCATAGTGACCGCTCTCTTTAGCGTGCTCACTATCCTGGTGCTCCTCGTTCTGTTTCGACCATTGCTATTCAGCTCGTTCGACCCTGATGTTGCTGAAGCACGTGGCGTGCCCATACGTGCCCTCGCCGTCGGTTTTCTTATCCTGGTCGCCATTACCGTCTCCATGTCGGTACAGGTCATAGGCGTCCTACTGGTCTTTACACTCCTCGTCGGACCTGCGGCTACCGCGATGCATCTCGTGAAACATCCTCTACTGGCAATCGGGTTAGCAATGGTGCTGGGCGTCCTCTATGTCTGGCTAGGCCTCTTTCTGGCAATCAATGTGGCAGGTGGGAGCTGGTCACCCAGTTTCTTTATTTCGACGCTCTCGTTCGCTGTCTATCTCCCTGTACGCCTCCTCTCTCCATTAGACAATAGGCCTAAAAGGGGTAGGGACCATATTTATAGCGTCTCATAATTTATTAAGAGGTATAATCGCATTGTAGGAAATTATCGTCGGAGAGAAATCTTTCCCAGAAGGCGTATTAAGGCTCATTGCGCTTACGATAACGCAACTTGAGCACAAATAGATGCCAGCGCGTCTTGATGTTACCGAAGAAACCACGGCGCAATGGCGTCACTGTCGTATTTCCGAAGCGCACCGAGCGTGGACTACGTGGACGGAACAGATAGTATGAGAGTGCTACCAGAATCAGACAAACCAGGCTTACCGCTACTAAAATAGGCGTAAGAAGATCCCATGGCCCGGCTGAGTGGAGCGTAAATGCATAACCACCTGCAATCATCGCAGCCACGACGGCGATGATCAGTAACCAGTCAGTTGTAGAAAAGCTCAAAGAAACGCTCCTGCGCTGGCGGGGGCGTGGACTCTGGCTTGGACTTCGTCGGATGCGCTCCCCGGTGCGTTGTCCACGAGCCGCTTTTGGCTCCGTGTGCTCCAGGTTGCGCAGTATCTCTTCTATTTCACGTTCATATCTATTAGGCATGGCCACCCTGCTTCCTTGAACTTGTCAGGACGCTCCTGCTTGTAATGATACCAATTTTTACGCTCTGAGACAAGTCTTTTCGTTTCCAATTTTTACGCCGTTTTTAGATCTCACCCAATCTCTTCTATTTGCGTTGCAAAAGTATCTGTACCTGTTCCAAAAGGTCCAGGGGATGGAACGGCTTGGTCATATGGACTGCCGCCCCAAGGTCCGTACTGATCCGCTGATAGATCCCCTCTACATGACCAGTAATAATCATGATCGGTATATGTTGCGTCTGTGGATCGTTGCGTAGACGACGACAGAGCTGATATCCATCCACTCCTGGCATCATGACATCTAAAATGATTAGATCGGGTAAGTGCGTCTGCCTGGATACCAATAACTGGTGTAGTTGCTGACCATTTGCAGCATTTATGACCTCTATGCCATGACAATTTAGCACAAAGGTGACGATTTCTTGTACATCTTTGTCATCATCAACTACCATCACACATTTTGACATATACCACTCCCAGGTTTCTCTCCATTATCTTCCTGACAGCCCCGATTATTATTACGTTCTATAATACAGACTTTTGACAACGAAAACAACTCTTTCTCCTCATTGTTCCGACATTGCACCTTTTTTGCAAAAAGCTTACGTTTCCACGGTTGACGCAAACGTAGTACCTCTGTTATGATATGTTTCGGAACTTGATGCTGATCGCTTTAGTTGAAAATGAGGTGGTTTATTATGGTTACCCCTCCTCCTACCTGGTCAATCGTTTTACAAGGCATTCTTAAGTCATCGGCTGAACGCCAGCGGCTCTCCTCCGCTCTAGGTGTCACAACGATGACTCTTTCACGTTGGGCCAGTGGCGAGTCCAAACCGCAACGCAATCACCTGATCCATCTTCTCCAGGTTGTGCTTCCTCATCAACGTCAGGAATTGCTCGATGCCCTGGAAAAACAATTTCCTGAAATACCAACATGGCTAGCCGAGGATAGCTCAGAACAGATCCCCGCCGATTTCTTTGCCCATGTCCTCAACATTCGCACGACAACAACCGAAAGCCTCCGCTTCTGGCGCATTAGCGAAATGATCCTCAAGCAAGCCTTGGCGCAATTGGATCCCCATAATCTGGGCATGGCCATCAAATTGATACAATGTATGCCTCCTTCCTCAAATGGAAAGATACGCAGTCTGCGTGAACGCGCCGGGAAAGGTACACCACCCTGGACCGCCGATCTCGAACATGACGTGCTCTTCCTTGGCCTGGAATCTATGTCGGGCTATGCAACAGAAGTACGCCATATCGTAAGCGATAGCGATCTGCGCAAAAGTAAGACGTTCCCTGCTTTTCAAGATGATTTCGAACTGAGCGCCGCTGCACATCCTATTCGTTTTGAAGGTCGCATCGCCGGCTGCCTCCTGGCATCCAGTACTCAAATCGATTATTTCACACAACAACGGCAGAATCTCCTCATCACCTTTAGCGATATGATTGCCCTCGCGTTCGATAAGCGCGACTTCTACCTGCCGAGTCTGGTAGAATTGCGCGTTATGCCCAAACCAGCCACTCAACGCTCGATACTTGCAACATTCCGACAACGTGTCACAGCTCGCTTTCAGGATGCAATGTATCAACACCAACAACTCAGTAACGCTGAAATAGAACTTCAAGTATGGCAGGAACTGGAAAGTGAACTTCTTGCAATGCGCGATGATGAACAGGATAACGAGAACGGTGTTTATCGAGCCCAATGAATGGTCAACCCCTATTCTATCCCATGTTTACGCATAAGGTAACGCAGCTGATCAACTTTGGTAAAACCAAGTAGTTCGGCTGCCCTCATCCGATTATGCTGCGCCATCTCTAACGCCCAACGGATCGCGTACTGCTCCAGCCGACCACTCAGCTCTTCAAGCGCGATCGGTCCCGGTGGACGCGCATTCAACCATTCCTCCCATGGATCTTGCAACATTCCATCATTGCGTTCAAATGTCCCTACAATCTCATAAGGCAGATGGGCCGGTAACAATTCCTCACCATTACTGAGTATAATAGCTCGCTCAATGACATTTTTCAATTCTCGTATATTTCCGGGCCAGCTATACGCCAGCAGCAAACGCTGGGCCTCTGGTGCAATACTGCGTATATTGCGTCCCAATGATTTGTTAAAGTCTTCGATAAAACGCGCAGCAAAAAGGAGAATATCACCCGGACGCTCACGTAAAGGCGGCAACGGTATTTTAAGGACTGCAAGGCGAAAAAAAAGATCTGGCCGAAATGATCCATCCTTCCGACTTTGCTCAAGATCTCGATTCGTTGCGGCCAGTATACGTACGTCAATTTTGACTTCCTTATTTCCCCCCAGGCGGAAAAACGAACGCGTCTCCAATACACGGAGAAGTTTGGCCTGCATATCTAACGGCATCTCGCCAATCTCATCCAGAAAGAGTGTTCCGCCATCGGCCAGTTCGAGCAAGCCACGCTTCTGCTTTTTTGCATCCGTAAAGGCATATTGTTCAAAACCAAATAATTCACTCTCCAAAAGCTGATGGGCAATCGCCGCACAATTGAGCGGGTGGAATGGCCCTTGATTTCGTCCACTCTGCTCGTGAATGGCACGCGCAATCACTTCTTTTCCTGTCCCACTCTCCCCCATAATTAAGACGGAAGCATCACTACGCGCAACACGAGCAACCAGGTCAAAAATCTCACTCATACGCTCACTATGCCCTACAAGATAATCAAAATGGTAATGAGCACTACGCTCTTTACGCAACTGACGCAATTCTCGTGACATGGCGCTCTTCTCTAAAGCTCTTTGCACTACTAGCAATAACTCGTCCAGATCAAATCCTTTCAGCAAGTAATCGGCGGCCCCCAACTTCATTGCCGCAACTGCCGTCTGCACATCACCATACGCGGTAAGAATGACAACAGGGACCTCTTCATCCATCTTGCGCATCTGTGCAAGCACCTCCAGGCCTCCCAGACGTGGGAGACGCAGGTCTAGCAGCACAAGATCAACGGTATTGCCGTGTACTTCTCGTAAACCTGCCTCTCCATCAGCAGCAAGTAAAACCTCGTATGTGTGCTTACGCAAGAAACGTGCTAATTGATGCGGTAAGTGTGGTTCATCATCAATAATTAAAATCGTCAGGCTCATGTATTCCCATCCTCTGCGTCATCATCGGGCAGTAAGGGAAGGCGTACAAAAAGCGTTGCTCCATACCCAAAATGCCCTTCCACCCGTATATATCCCCCATGGTCCTCCACCAGACGACGCGTGATGGCTAAACCAAGCCCGATACCATGCGCTTTGGTGGTAAAAAAAGGTTGAAAAATTCGCTCCACGTGATCAGGCGCAATACCCAACCCCGTATCACTCACGGTCAGTTCCAGCCACGATGACTCCTCTCTCGTCTGCACATGCCTGCCCATCAAACGTGCATCACAGGGCACCGCGACCTCCACTGCCCTGGCCTCATGCAATACCTGCCCTCGCGCAATCAATTGACAGGCTATCGTGAGGACACCTCCATCTGGCATCGCTTGCAGGGCATTCATATACAGATTTAAAAGCACCTGCTCCATCTGAGCTATGTCTACACGTAGCAAAGGAACGGGAGTATACATACGACGCACAATGACGCTCGCCTCGCGAAATTGCCTCTGGAGCAGGTGCAAAACACGATCACTGAGTTCCGTAATGCTACAACAACTGCGATGCAAATGGCGTGGTCTGGCAAATTGCAGCAGTTCTCGCACAATAGTATCCAGACGCTCGACCTCTTTGAGCACAACGTCAATTGACTCAAGTGCCCCCGCCGGCATATTAAAGATGACCGGCTGCCCTCCATGCACATCAGGATACATTCCTGGATCAGTCATCGATGACGTATGAATGGGCTGGAGGACCGGGCTGCTTATCAGTTCATCTCCAAGCATCTGCATCGCGGTTTTGATAGAGGCAAGCGGATTGCGCACTTCATGAGCAACATTTGCAGCCATCTCGCCCAACACGGCCAGGCGATCCAGGCGACGTTTCTCCTGTTCAAGGCGATAGATCGAAGCCATCAACTGGATGTTCTTGAGAACTGCACTGGCCTGATTTGAAAATACCTGGAGTAACACAACCTCTTCCCGCCGCAGCTTCCATATGTGATGATATGCTCCTACGATAATACCTAGCAGTTCTGGCACAACATCCTGCACAGTCTCTACGTCCCGCCCCACCATTTCCTGACTACTTACTAAAGGGAATGCAAAGAAGGTTTTGACCTCAGGAGAGAGTTGTTGCAAACAAGCAGCAATAAATGGATCGCTCCCTTCCCCAGGGCGCTCGATCATTAATGGAGCCTGCTGCCCATGAAAATGCTGGAGCACCAGTTCACACAACGCAGGCGTCAGCCACGAGATTGCTATATCCAACTGACCAGGCTCAATCAGTGCGCAGCGGTCTGCCAATGAGATCTCTTTTGTACGCTGCATGATAATATTCTGTAAACGCTCCCGCTCATACATAGCATCGCTCATCTGATTGCTAATACTATTGAGTAACGAAAGCTCATGAATGCGTTCCCGATCGCGCTCAAGCAGGCGTGTATTTTCTAGTAACAGAGCGACGACATCCGCAATGACATCCAGACCGCTCGTTTCCTCTGCTGCCCATGTTTCCGCACAATCCCCTCGCCCATCATCACGTACACGTAGTGCGACCATGACCCCTATCCCACGATGCCGATACATCAATGGCAAAGCAACCAGGGTTGGATGGTCCTTCGGTTCCATAACCATATGCCGTTCACGCCATGCACACGCCTCCGGTCCCGCTCCATTTAAGTTGATTGGGTTGATATGTGCTATCGCGAGAAGCGACGCCGACCACCCTGGCTCCTCTGCAAAAGAGCCCGCCACCAATTGCAGCGTCTCACTCATCTTCTGATACAATAAGACGCAACGACATCTTAGCAATGTCGCCAGGGATTGCGGCAGCCGATCTCGCAATACACGATATTCAGTGCTGGCACCAAACTCGTTGAGTAAGGCTCTCACTATCTCTGCCGCCTGTGTCCGTTGTTGCCATTGTTGCTCCACATCCTTCATCTACGCCCCCCCAGACCGATCAAAGTTGCGCACTACGTTCTTTTGTTACTCTACTCCATGAGACCGCTCCACTATACCAGATATGACTCCATTTTGCACGAGATATTGTGCTCTATGAAATTACTGTCATTCTATCATAAATCATATTCATTTATAAAATGACAAACGTGAATACGCAATTACATAATAACATGAATAATCTCTTCTATTATTCACCTATGATTCACCATCTCACGTGGTGCTTCCATTTCTGCCTATCATTACACGCAAAGGTTGTCATAGTGCCGGTCGTACATTAGAATAAGGCTAGATTGAAACGCTTTCTTATTAATAGGAAAACAAAATGATATGAAAAATATTGACGAAACTCAACCGGCAGAAGAACAACCACAAGCCGTTTCGCAAGCACCGATGGCACCACGCTGGGCTGCCATCCTTGGCCTGATCGCCTTCGGACTCCTGTACAACGCCTTGCCAGATAATGTCACCATCGGTCCAAACTGGCTGCCACTGGTCCTTGAGGTGCTTCTCATCGTCCCGATACTTGTCTCAGGCATCACCAAACGCCCACTGCGTCAGGAGATCACACGTGCCCTGATCATCATCTCACTGGCAACCATCACGACTGCCCTCATAGGGGGCGTTATCCTCTTTGTGGTGACAATTCCAAATAAAGGAACCAACGATGCGAAAGTTCTACTGCATACGGCTATATTGCTCTGGGTTTCGAATATCCTCGTCTTTGCCCTCTGGTATTGGGAGGTCGATGGTGGTGGCCCCAAGAAGCGTCACGAACATAAACATGAAGCAGCAGACTTCATGTTCCCACAGCAGGCCGATGGGAATAATGGCAGGTGGGCACCACACTTCCTCGATTATCTTTTTGTCGCCTTTACAGGGGCCACAGCCCTCAGCCCCGCCGATACCTATCCGCTGACACGACGTGCAAAGGGACTGATGATAGTCGAGGCCCTGAATGCCATGGTTATCCTCACGATTATCATTGGACGCATCGTGAATATTTTGTGAAGGACTCTTCAGGCTGTAAATGTGACCAGGTTGCCTTTGACGGTGCTTCTAGCAGGTTGTGTGGTTGCTATCTCACGTCCATCCTTGAAAACGTGCAGGCGGGCCGGGACCAGGCGCAATGCTTCAAACGCTGAGGGGGCATCAAGCACCAGGAAACTGGCTGGCTTCCCCTCTGCGATCCCATAACGATCCTCTATACGTAACACGCGCGCACCATTGCTCGTGATCAGGTCGAGCACATCCTGTATCTCATCATACCCACTCATATGACACAAAAAAAGGGCCAACTGGGCTGCCGCAAGCATATCGCCACGCCCAAGGGGAAACCAGGGGTCCATAATAGAATCGTGCCCCAGCGCGACATTCACTCCCGTCGCAAGCAGTTCTTTTACGCGTGTAATACCACGCCTCTTTGGATAGGTATCGAAGCGCCCCTGCAACACGATATTATCAAATGGATTGGCAACAACATTGACCTGCGCACTGGCCAGCAGACGCATCAGCTTGAACGCATAAGCATTGTCGTATGAAGACATTGCGGTACAATGACTCGCCGTCACACGTCCCTGCCAACCTTGCTGCAAGGTATCCGCAGCCATGACTTCTGTAAAGCGCGACAACGGATCATCGGTCTCGTCGCAATGACAATCAACATCGCGATTGAACTCTTTTGCTAACGCGAAGGCGTAATGCACATCTTCAACGCCCATATCGCGCGTCCACTCATAATGCGGAATACCACCCACAAGATCACAGCCCAGTTCCAGCGCCTGCCGCATCAATTCACGCCCATTGGGAAACGAGAGAATGCCGTCCTGCGGGAATGCAACCAGTTGCAGCTCACAGATATCACGCACCTCCTCACGCACCTCCAGCAATGCTCGCAGGGCGGTCAGTTTGGGATCACACACATCGACATGGCTGCGAATGAAGAGGGTGCCCTGCGCAACCTCCCAGCGTATCTCTTCCAAGGCGCGTTGTTTGACATCCTTGTGCGTCAGGTCCGGCTTACGCTCGCTCCAGATCTGAATCCCCTCCAACAAGGTTCCCGTGCTGTTATAGCGCGGCTTTCCCACCGTCAGGACGGCGTCAAGATGTACATGCGCATCAATAAAGGGTGGTACTATCAGGCGGCCCGCCACATCAATCTCACGCGTTGCAGAAGCATCGGAAAGATCGGGACTGATACGCACAAAACGTCCATCTTGAATAGCAATATCGACAAGGTGCTCCTGACGATGCAGTTGAGCACGCCGAAGAATAAGATCATACACCATACGAGATTTTCCTCCAAAATCGGCAAATAAATCGGTGTAGGGACCATCTTTAGAGCGTCTAACATTTCAATAAAATGTTAGACGCTCTAAAGATGGTCCCTACGCTGAAAATTAACGCTTGCTTGAGTTTAACTCCACACGTCGCAGGATGAGGTAGGAGATTGCAGCAAGTACAACGCCCAGCTCAAAGCCAATATCCATGCCATACCCAGGATTGATCAGATTGGCAAGAGGCCCAACCGCTGGAATCGTCTTGCTACCAATCACAATCACCTGAGCAGCCCCAAGAAAAGCCCCGAATAGACCAATCACCATTGATACAATGGCTGCCCAGCCAAGCGGGAGTCGGCTCCGATTATTCCAGTCATTGAGATTGTATTGCCCACGCCGAAACACGAAATGCTCCAGGATGAGGATAACTGACCATGGACCTAACCAGTACGCGACTAATAAGAGAAAGCTACTCAGCGTCGAGTCAAAGTTACTGACCAATATCAGAGCCAGAATGACATAAACCACAGCTCCTGCTAATGTCCAGACGGCACGGTGGACCCGCTGAAAAGCCTTTCCCAGCACCTGCATAGAGAGACCAAGGCTATAATCATTCGGAATGTTGTTCGCAATCACACTCAAAGCCAGCAGGAGCAACAAAAATGTGCCAAAGCCACCTAATGGTTGCAAAACAGCCCCCAGGAGGTCACCACCGCTCTTGCCCTTATATGCAACAATGGTTGTCAGGGCCACGCCGAGTACCTCCAGCAAGATACAAGGAATCGTGACTCCCAGAAAGGTGAGCCAGAAGACGCGACTGGCAGGTGTCCTCTCCGGCTGATTCACATTGTAATCGGCAGCATATGAACTCCAGCCGGTAGCAAAACCGTAGACAGCTCCGCCAAAAGAGATAAACGAGGCGAAAGATGCGATACCAAAGGCTGGTGTCGGCACCGCTGTGAAATGAGGCCCGGCAACAACAAGCAAGATTACAAAAATGATCGCCATCGGTATCCATGCATAGCGTTCATAGCGATGCACGTACTTGTAGCCAAAGAGGCTCACAAACGTGGTCAGAATAGCAATGATCAAAATGCCAACCCAGGCCGGAATGGCTTTGTTGCTCAAGTTTGCCACAATTTGACCACCAACGATCACATTGACGGTCGACCAGCCGATGCAAGCTAGCACGTTAAAGATTGCCATGATGATCGCGCCCACCCACCCGAAGGAGAAGCGCGAAATCGTCATCTGGCGCAGCCCGAGTTTGGGACCCAGTGTAGAGAAGAAAGCAACGGGGAGAACTCCGAGGATATTAAACAAAATGATGACGGCTACACTGTCCCAAAATCCGAGGCCAAAGATGGGAATGGCCAGCGCACCAAGCGCGACCGTTGAAATAACCAGATTTGCGGAGAGCCACATCGTGAAGTTATCGAAGATGCGGACGTCCGAACGTGTCTCTGGTGAAACGCGTTCAATACCATGTGTCTCGATACCTTTTTCAAGTTCAGGAATAACGGCAGTATCTGAGGCCATGCGCAGGAACCTCCTTTGAGGGTACAAAAAAAGGCACTGTATTGCCAGAAGCATACAGCGCTGTACACGGAACAACCGAACGCTTCAATTGTACCACATTGTCAAGGTGCAGTGCATTGTCATAAAATGCAAGCGGCTCTGTGAAAATTCAGTGAATATATCTCTTCCAGAGCGCCAGATTCTATTCAACGGCAAAGTTCAGTCACCAGAACACTGGACTATGCAAGATAAAATGGGTACAATACCTATATATAATTATGTACGGAGTATCCATAAGACCGGGCGACCAACGATGTGAACCCAATGGACTTGGCATCGTTGGTCGCCGTCTTCTATAGATAGAACTTGTGAGGATGCAAGCTCTTCCTGTACCACCGTTCCAACGGAGGTATCTGTGGTGACAGGCACCCGTCGGTAGTATCTTGTTTTTTAAGTAAATCAGGAATTTAGGCACCGCTGTTGGAAACGCACGACATTGTATAGTGAGGTACGTTTTCACGCATGTTGAAAGGCAGGTTGCATGTCTTCCAAGGTCAGTACCAATCATCAGCTTCCTGCTGGCGAAGTTGAAGCGGTGGAACACGCCGAACAATTACGCCAGGAGAACTTTACACTCCACAATGAGATCGAACTGCGTAGCCAGGAAAATGCGCTACTCAACGAGGTGATCTCGACCGTTGGCTCAACGTTGAGGCTTGATGAAGTGTTACGTCATTTGGTGGACACCGTCGTCCGCGCTACTTCCTGCGATGTCGCGTTTATCTATCTTTATGATAAAGATAAAGAACGCCTGGTCCTCGCCAGTGCAAACGAACAGTATCGTCGCCTCGTAGGAAAACTCTCTATGGCCCTCGGTGAAGGGATCGCCGGATGGGTCGCCCTCCATCGCAAGCCTGTCTTCTTAAAAGAGGAGGCTCTGGAAGATCCGCGCTTTTTCTACTTCCCTGAGCTGGAAGAGGAAAAGTTTCAGTCGATTATGACGGTGCCGATCATCACAAAAGATCGGCGTCTTGTTGGCGTGATTACCTTGCAGGCGGTGGCTCCGCATGAATTTACGGACCAGCATCGTACCTTCATCAGCAATACCTGCGCCCTGGTGGGTGGTGCGATCGAGAATGCGCAGCTTTACGAAAACACGCAGCGCAAACTCAGTATCCTGACCTCCCTCTCCGTCTTGAGCCAGACCATCAGCTCCGGCCTCTATCTCGATGATATGCTGCGCTCTCTGGCAACATTGACGGTACAGATCATGGAGGTCGATCTCTGCGTTATTATGTTGATGGAACAGACGCGCGAACGCGAACTCGAATCTGCGCGGCAGTTCAGGCGCATGACGGTCCATGCCACATCGCCTAACCTGAATGATCGGGCCAGCTTCCGTCCCATTGAGGTTGATCGCAACGCGCTGGAACGCCTGCGCGAAATGAACGAAGCATCCTTGCGCTCCGTCACCGCCACCGGTCACCTGATCTCCAGTGATGAAACCCTTGAACGCTTTAACCCGATCAAAGACTCGCAGTATAAAGCACTGCTCTCGGCCCCCCTGATCGCTGGCACCGAACAGCTTGGGCTGATCAACTGCTACTGCAACAAGACACGGCGCTTCACCATCGAAGATCAGACCCTGCTAACCACGATTGCCAATCAGGCCGCAATCGCCATCAAAAATAGTTATCTCGTCAATCAACTGGCACAAAAGAATCTCGTCAAGGGCTTCTTCGATGATCTGATGAACGGTACCACAGACTCAGAAGACTCCCTACGCCAGCGTGCTCATTTCCTGGGCTGCGATCTGACACGCCCCAATAGCATCGTGATGATCGAAATTACACAGATGGAAGAACGCAAAAACGAACCTTCCTCGACGAGCAAAACAGCACGCGATACACGCCCACAACCCGTTCCTCCCACTCAGAGTACGCTTGATGAGAACGGTTACACACAGGCCACAATCCTGCAAACAGCCTACAAGCGGATCAGCGGAATTATCAGACGACGCATTCAGGATAATTATTCTGGCGCGGTCTTTTATGAGCACGAAAATCTGCTCACGGGGATTGTCTCTTTGCTCAAGGATCTCAATGGGACCCGCCTGAAAACATGGCTTCAAGACCTGTCCCAGCAGATGCGTCAGGAGTATAACGTCTGTCTATCTATTGGTATCGGCAATGCCTGCCAGAATATCGTGGATTATCGACGTGGCTTTGCTGAGGCGGAGGAAGCTTTGCAGATGGGACAAAACATTCAGCAGGATAAGGGCACAGACACCCGCATACAGCCAACTGTGACGCACTTTAATGATCTGGGCGTCTACCGTTACCTGTACAAAATCGCTCGCATGGACGATCTACGCGATGTTTACCAGGATCAAATCTCGCACATCGATAGCTACGATCGTCGCAAAAATACCGATCTGCTGGCAACGCTTGAGACGTATCTTGAATGTGCTGGCAACCTGACGAAGACATCTGAACGCCTCTTTGTCCATCGCAATACGCTCATTCAACGCCTGGATCGCTTGCAATCGCTCTGCGACATCGATCTGCAAGAACGGGGAAACTGGCTCACCCTCCAGGTTGCGATTAAGGTGTACAAATTGCGCACGGGGAATGTTTAAAAATAAATGGTGTGGATGCCTGAAAGACACCAAAAATGGTAGGAAGCGATTTAATCGCTTCCTACCATTTTTGTGCGCATAATCTAACTGTGCACGTGGTCATGCTCGCATTGGGTCTCTTTGGGAACTTCCATGCGACAATATAATCCTTCGCAACAGGCGCTTTGCCGAACGGTGCTACACTCAAATTGAATGGTCGTATGCCCGATCTGATACCGGTCTTTGAGCAGCATAGTCAGCGAATTCAGGATCGGCGAACTGGCACTGGGTGGTAGATTGTCAATCATCACATGACAGGAAAGCGCATTCATATCGCTGGTGATGCTCCAGACATGCAGGTCGTGTACATCCTTGACCCCCTCAACAAGCTGCATATCCTTCACAAGATCGGTCATGCAGATACTACGCGGCGTTGACTCAAGCAAGATCTCCATCGTCTCACGCAGCAGACGCCATGCACTAAAGGCAACCAGGACCGCAATGCCAACGGAGAGGATAGGGTCGACAATCGTCCACCCCGTTAGTAGGATGATGATGCCCGCAATGACAACACCAATCGAGGCTCCGATATCACCGATCACATGCAGGGATGCCGCACGTATATTCAGATTATGATCCTCTTTTTGCAGTCCAAACGCAATAAAGAGATTGACGCCAATCGCAATACCTGCCGCAACAAACATAATCAACGGCTGCACCACTTCAGGATGCTGCACACGCTGAACTGCCTCATAACAGATGAAAATCGCAATACCAATCAGTAGAACGGCATTCAGGAACGCAACGAGTATACCAACGCGGTGATACCCAAAGGTTCTGCGCTCATCCGAAGGGCGTTCCGCCTGGGCAGCCGCAAACCAGGCCATGCCCAACGCGAATAGATCGGTGACGATGTGTCCCGCATCGGAGAGCAAAGCCAACGAATTCGCCAGGATGCCACCCGTCAGGCCAGCAGCCAGAATGATCAACGTCAGGAAAAAGGCCAGGCGCAATGTCTTTTTAGCCATTCCATGCGTGTGATTATGACTATGATGCTCAGGTTGTACAACAGCACTCACGCCGACACCTCCGTTTTCTGCTCAAGAGGTACAGATACCCCTGGCATGACAGAAGCGACGCTCGCAGTGTTGAATACCTCGCGCGTGTGGGCCATACTCATTGTCAATAACTGGCGAATATGCTCATCTACAAGTCGATAGTAGACGACACGCCCGGCCTTGCGCATAGCAACAACATGCTGATTACGTAAAACACGCAACTGATGCGAGATTGTGGTATCGTCACGTCCAAGGCTATAGGCAATATCACAGACACATAATTCACCCGATGGCGCTGTCAGCAGCGCGTGCACCACTTGCAAGCGGGTAGGGTCACTTAATACCGAAAAGAGCGCGGCAATATGGGCCGCATCTTTGCCAGAAAGCACATTACGTCGTACCTCCTGCACATGTTCGGCATGAATGAAACGCTCCTCGCACACATCATCTGTGGCGCTAGTATGAGCAACTATACTCTTCACAGGCACACTCTTCCTTTGCTGAATACCTGCACAACCATGCAACTATTATCTGTGATCATTATAGCACATGCAACGTTTTTTTTCCAGGGGCGAACAAAATAAATTCACCCCTGACTCTACCTTGCAAAAGGGTTTCATAACGTGTTAAACTAGATCGTGGCTACATCATTTGCAAATAAAAACGACGCCTGGTGGTATCGCATACGACCCCGGCTCACCATATTTTATATCATTATCGCCCTGTGCATTCTTACGCTGAGCGCACTGGGTCAGCAACGTCTCCTCAACGAGATCGGGCACACTTTTGGTGGCTTCTTCTGGGCTATCAATACCGATACCGGGGCAAACGTTGTGGTTATCTCGATTCCCCCACAATTGCCTCCATTTGAGGTAAAGGCTGACTCGTTGACCAGCACCACAGAGATCGTTGCCATCAATAAACTCAAAGGGGCCGACAATTTTCCTAAAGTCTATAAGAACGCGAAACCTGGTACCTCTGTTTCCTATACCATTATACAGAATGGTCATTCACATTCTTCGTTCTCGCGCCCGCTCTCCACGTTTACGTGGGATATGTGGTGGCAGAACTACGGCCTGAGTTTCCTGGCCGGTATTAGCTGGCTGATCGTCGGTGCCTTCCTACTGATGACGGCGACGGAATGGACCGGGGCCGTTGAAGGTTTAACACTTCTCCCACCTGCGATGCTCCTTCTCCTCTACAGCCATTGGGGCAACGTCCAGACGGCGTATCGGCCTGATATTGTCTTTCAACTCCTCTGGGTGCCATCCTTTGCCCTTCTTGGTGCAGCCTTCATTCACCTGAGCCTTACCTACCGACCATCAATACTCCATATCGCACGCACCCCACGCATGACCACCGATGCGCTCCCTTACCTGCCATTGATCGCGCTCCTGGCCTATGAATGGGGTTCATATCTGCTCGTAGGCCATGTCTCGATGCGCATCAATCTGCTGATCAGCCTGGGCTATGCGGTGCTTGGAGGCGCGATTAGCCTCTGTATCGGTCTCACTTCACTTATCCAGATCGGTCGTCTCCTGCCACGACGCTACAAACAAAAGCAGGGAATGGCTCAGGAAGTCATCCCATCCCACATTCGTCAGCGCATCGGCGACCTCCTGACGCTCTGGATTGGCGGCGTAGGACTGGGCTTCTGTCTCGGCGTTCTGCCCATTCTGCTGGTTGGTCAGACCCTCCTGCCTCTGTCGATGTTTTATATATTGGTTGGAGTCTATCCCTTGCTACTCCTCTATGCGATCCGTTCGCTGCGCCTGATTGATAAGTTACACATCACCCTGGAGCAACGCGAGGAGGCACTACGTGAGCAGCAAAGAACTGCCAATGAGCTACGCACTAGTAATCTTGAGCTTGAACAGGCTACGTCACTCTTATTGCATGCAGATGCCCATATGCGCTCTATTCTCTCGCAGCGCATTCATGATCAGCCCAAGCAGCAAGCATTACGTATCCGTTCGCTGCTAGGCCACTGGCAACATAAGCTGCGCGTCGAGGCCGAACGTGATACTGAAGGGAAAGTGGGCGTCCAGCCTATCGTTGAGGCCCTTGGCAAAGTACGCAAGATCAGTGAGGAATTGGAGGGAGACCTGCGTGGCCTCCAACTGCTGGTCGAAGATGTCTACCAGCGCCGCAGCCTGGGCCTCAAACTTCACCTGGAAAAGCTGATTCGCGAAGATCTGCCCGGCCTTCATCCCGAATCATCCCTCAAAGTGCAGACCGACCTCTGGGCACTCGATGCCCTCAGTCCCGATCTCGAACAGAACCCGGAAGGCGAAAAAATCGCGGAGGCGATCTCCTATACCGTGACGCAGGCACTCCTCAATGCCTACAATCATGCAGGTGCAACGTATGCAACGGTACGCACCATCGAGACACCCGACGCGCTCGAAATCTACATCAGCGACAATGGGCGTGGCTTCGATCCCGACCATATCCCCCTCGAAAAAACCAGCCTCTTTAAAGCAAAACTCAAAGCTCGCGAAGCTGGCGGAATGCTTGCCATCAAATCCGCCCCACGACCACAACCCGATCACGGCACGATTGTCATACTCAGCATCCCACTGCCCGCCCCTGAAAAACATACTCCCCCCGGCATCCTCCTGGAACAACGCAACGCCGAACCGTTTGCTTGATATACGCAGAACAGGAACTATATGCTCAAGAATAGCGTCCAAAAAGGAAATAACTCTTTTCTGTTTCACTATTTCTTTGAAAGGCATACACACATGTACAAAACTCCAACATACCTCTGTTTCACTCTCCTGCTCCTCTGCTTCATCCTATCAGGATGTGGAAGTCAATCGACCGGCGATAAAGGATCCTCCCTAACCTATTCAGCCTTTATGCAAAAGCTCCACCAGAAAGGCATCACAACCACTACAACACAAGCACTCAATACCGATCTTTTTTCAGGCACAGCCCATGGGGTTACGATCCAAATGGAGCACATCTCAGTCTTTGAGTACGAAACCAACGCTGCTATGCAAGCCGATGCCAATCGCATCTCATCTGACGGAAGCACGCTCCACAACCAGAATGGGAGCGCCTCAGCGATTGATTGGATCGCACCTCCCCATTTCTATAAAGCCGGTCGCATTCTTGTGTTCTATGTCGGAAAGAGTCAATATGTCATCTCCCTCCTCCAATCCATCCTTGGACGGCCATTTGCAGGCAGCGAAAACTAAATAGATATATATCAATACTATAATTTATATAGGACCAATTGCACAATTTAATGAAATGTGCTACTATATTTTCCGTATAAACAGTACATAACATGACTGAGTCTCTTCTTTCTTTTTTAATAGCATGTGGTAATAAAAGGCTGTCAGGCGGGGGATACCTATGGTAATTGAGCGTATAGGGCAACAGTTTGGGAGTTATCGTCTCATCCGTTTTCTTGGTCAGGGAGGATTCGCGGAGGTCTATCTAGGCGAGCACGTTCACCTCAAATCACAGGTGGCCGTGAAGGTTTTGCACACGCGCCTGATCGCCCATCAGCAAGAACAATTTCTACGCGAAGCACACACTATCGCTTCTCTTGACCATTCCGGTATTGTACGCATACTGGATTGTGGTGTGGAACATGGCAATCCCTTTTTGATCATGACATACGCACCACATGGCTCTTTGCGCCAACTCTACCCAGAAGGGACACGCCTCTCGATTGCTGATATCCTTTCGTATGTTCGACCTGTTGCGTCGGTACTTACCTATGCCCACGAGCACAAACTGATCCATCGCGACATCAAGCCAGAGAATATCCTCTTAGATGCCAGAAAAGAGGTGCTCCTCAGTGATTTCGGGATCGCAGTCGTTTCTTCTTCTTCGATCTCTCCTGATACAAAAGAGGTAGCGGGTACCATCGCCTATATGGCTCCAGAGCAGATTATGGGTAAGCCTCGTCCAGCAAGCGACCAATATGCACTGGGGG
>JACDAE010000638.1 GCA_013695595.1 Ktedonobacteraceae bacterium
GAAATGCGCAGCGTTGGAAATTCTTGCCTGACCTCTGCTACCAGCTTACCAAACTCCCAGGGAAGGGCAAAACCAACAGTATCACAGAGTGTGATGAAACGTACCCCTTCTTTCACCAGAGCTTCGCAGACCTCTAGAATAAAATCATGCTCGGTACGTGTCGTATCTTCTAGGGCAAAATCTACGTTCTCCGTATAGGTGCGGGCGTGAGCAACGGCGGTTCGTGCCATCTCAAGCACTTCCTCACGCGTCTTACCCAATTTTAGCTCGCGATGCAACGGAGAAATGCTAATGAAAGGCTGGATAGCAGGCCGAACAGCTATTTTAACAGCCTCCCAGGCGGCATCAATATCCTGCTTGTATGCGCGTCCAATTGCACACACTTCCGCATCTTCGATACTAGATGCAATTAAGCGGACGGCTTCAAATTCGCCAGGAGAAGAAATGGGAAAACCACAATCGAGCGTATCAAAACCCATAGCAGCTAATGCCTGAGCAATCGCCAGTTTCTCAGCAGGGAAATAGTTCACGCCGGGTGTTTGCTCGCCGTCGCGAAGAGTCGTTTCATAAAATTTGAGAACGCGTGTTTCTATTGCCATAACCAATGACTCCTTGTAAAACGTCTTTCAGACACACGATTGTACAATGAAATCGACTGATGGCAGGAGTTGGGAGAAACCAGAGCTTATTGTATGTAGCGTAGACACGAGGATGACGTGCGCTCAGTACAAAGCTGATGGACGAAACTCCTTTGTTTCGACATCCTTATACAAAAAACAGCCAACAAGAAAATTATACGCAACTTCTAGAGAGTGTGCAAGCATTTTATGCTACCCAAAAACCGCCAGAAGATGCATTAAAAGATGTAGTCCAGGGTGCATCTAGCGGCTAATAAGCTGAATAGTACTTACTCCTTATTAGCATTGAGCAATATAGATTTATAGCTTATAATAATCATCAGCAAGGATATAGACCTGCATACAAATGTGAGTCGCATACATTGACTCTTGCTTGAATAGCATTATTGTTGCTATGAACGCAGTATAAGAAAAAAATTATAGTAGAAAAGGGTAAAATTTAATGGAAGTTTCCGGTAGCCAGAAGATTAAAGCGCCACGAGAACTCGTATTTCAATCTCTTTTGAATCCCCAGGTTTTGCAAAATAGTGTTCCAGGATGTGAGTCTGCAGAGTTCGTGGATTTCCCAACTGGCCGTCAGCTCAAAATGACAATTTCGCTCGATATGCCTGGTATTAAGGGTTCACATACTATCTTCTTGCAGACCGGTGAAGTTGTAGCTCCTTCACGCGTCGTTTTGATCACTGAGCCAAGCAGTTCATTGGGTTCCATCAAAGCAACATGCACAATTGATCTTACCGAAACATCTGAGGGTACTGATCTCAATTATAAAGCCATTGCCGAGCGAGAAGGCAAGATCGCTGCTATTCCTGATATTATGATCAAGGGAGCGGTTAAGAGTGCTTTGGATCGCTTCTTCAAGAATTTTGAGAAGCAGATCGCCAGCATTCCTGCTTAATAACATCTAGGCAATAAAAAAGGATGATCACGATGTGGTCATCCTTTTTTGTTCATTATGAAACGAGATCGAGAGTTGGAACTCCGAGCACGCGTGCTAGCAAACGTACATGGTAGGGTTGCGGATCTACATGCCCGTTTTCTAGATGAGTAATAGTGTCACGACGAAGACCCGTCATCTCTGCCAACTGTCCCAGGCTTAAGCCTTTGCGCTGACGTAGAAGACGCAAGTTGGGGATACCATGTGGTTTACCAACTTTCTCACGGATCGTTGCCTGCTTCATATTCCTCTCCTTTGAGGTATGGTTGTATCTTCTTTTAACTTTCCTATCAACGCTGTTAGAAAAGCGCCTACTGCATGATTTTATACATGCATTCAGCATATCCTACATGAAGTAGCATACCAGATAAAACCGCATATTGTCCAGTCACTCAACGGGCAAATACGCATAGATACAACTTTCATACCAGTTTTCGCGGTTGCTACTAGTTGTAATCCATATTTCAGCCTCCTGCCGTTTTGGCAGCAAGGATGAGTATGATTACTATAGATAGAACGCGAGAATAAGGAAAAAGGTTGCGGGAAGAATCTTCAATGCCAGAGCTTCAGGGGTTATTGGTGCTGATCATATGGTTTCTTGAAATAGAATTGACTAAAGAGGGCTGCCCTTCCACACTCCAGGAAGTACCATCCGGGCCATCAAGGTAAATCACATCACCACTGAACAACCACGTCATATCTTCAAGGTCCAACATTACGTCAAGGTTATCATCTATACGCAATGCACGTGTTGCGTTAAAGGATGCCATGGAAGCCGCTATATTTTGCAGAACAGTGCCATTAATTCCATCGCGTTGATCACCCACGATCCAGAAAATGACTCCATTGTGCTCATAAATCAACTCACTACGTGCGCCATACACCCATGCCTGCGAGACTTTTGTTCTCTGGCCCCACTGACCATCTACATAGATAGCGACCTGGCCCGAGCTATTATTACCAATGGTTATCTGACGAGCTGCTCCCGCCTGCACCACTTGAAGGACCTGACCTGTAGGCTTAAACTCTCGAATAGCGATACGTCCGCTTCCATGTGCCTTGACACCAGGTATTAAATAATTGTAGTTTAATTGAATAATTGGACCATCGGCCCAGAGCTGATTCGACCCATTGAGAATGGAAACGCTGGAAAAAGAATAATTATCAGGCAAAGAAGCTGGCCAATACATGGGAAACGCAAGCTGCTGCTCTATACTTAGCAAACTTCTTTGTTGAGGCACAGCATGATCACGATGTCTACTTACTTGCTTCTGAGCTACAGGAGTTACCAATTCTTTAGGATAAGTATTTACCTGTATAACGCCACTATGCTGACTCGATAGCAAAATAGCCATACCAGCAGCAAATGAGTTCCCGGTTGTGATCATTGTTGCCAGTGCAAACAGCATGCAGGCAGCAACCAGAGCTATCACTGGACGACGGGGAGGAAGAATACCCCCAGAAGAACGAATGGGAGTACGAGAACGGTGAAAAAGGCGGCGATGTAATTTTAAGCGACGAAAAACACGAGCACTGGTCTTCTGCTCAAATCCTTGCTCAACAGCCTGGAAGCGGGGATTTTCTGCTTCCAGAAGGGTTTGTACAAAATAAGGAGGAACCTCTTCATCTGGTAGAGAGAAAAGGCACTTCAGTTCCTGAGCAAAGGCCACGTCTTCCTCAGAGAAATCATCAGGCGAACCTCTTTCTTTATGGGAAAGAGGTTTAAGGTCATTCTCTTTTTCAGTTGACTGCTCGTCAAATTCGCTCGTGCTCATACATATGCTCCTTGAGAGCCTCGCGTAAGCTTTTCCGCGCTCGCCAGAGTCTCGTGTCAACAGCGTGGCGGGTCAAGCCTGTTTTCACTGCCAACTCCTCTGTAGTGGCGAACTTAAAATAACGTTGATAGATTAAATAGCGGTCAAGCTCTGGCAACGTCGCCAGGGCAAGACGCAATTCCTCGCGCCTCTCACTCTGTTCTAACAAATTTTCCATACTTGCTTCTGGATGAGGTGGCAAAGTAACTCTGCTTTCATCATATCCATACCCAGAAGATCTATGACTTCCAGATCCATCAGCAGTATTCCACTGTCGACTTTCATCAGCTGATTGGATATTATGCGCCTGACGGCGACATAATTGACGACGACGATCCAATGCAATATATTTCGCTCGCATCGTCAACCAGGTGCGCAAGGTACCCCGGTCCACATCGAATGTATCGATCTCTTGCCAGACAGCTACAAAGAGGTCATTGACACACTCCTCGGCATCCTGCGCAACACCAATACCATCCAGAACCAGACGGATAAAATAAAATACCTCACGAGAATACCGGGAGATGAGGGTTTCCAATGCCTCCGGGTCACGCTCAAGTAACCGCCGGGCAAGGTCATCATCAGACCAGTCATGTCGCACCATCCATTGCTCCTTACAGATCTACATACACCTCTTTATGTAAAGATAGCCGTGAGGCACCCAGGCGTAGCAAACCTGGCAAAACGGCCATATTGGAGGAAAAGAGGTATACCTGATCAGTGGTACACTCGCCATCAGTTCTGAATAAATATACGTCTTCGAAAGACATAGATCTCTCATAACGTTGGCTTCTTACTCGCTTTGCTTAAAATAACGACAAAAATTAAGCAATCCGCACTACGCACGCGGTATTTTACGGATGACACTTATCATTATTTAAAACGTCTGGAGTACCATACGAGTCACTTCTTAAAGTGATCTCGCTGGACGTGGATCAGAGTACTCCAGACAGTCGCTTTTGAGATGGTGAAAATGGATGACCTTTTTTATTATGCCCTAAGCATTCAATGGCACAAAGACAACCTGGGAAGTCTCTGAGCGATAGAGAAGCTGCAATTTCTTAATGGCTGCAGTAGGAATTTGCTGAAAAACAAGCGTACCACTACGTGCACTATCAGAAGTAATTGTCCCAAAAAAACTGCCATTCGTATCAGGTGGCAATCCGAACATATCCCCTTCAGCGCCTACTAGTTGATAGGAAGTCGCCAGATTCTTGATATCTTTAGAGCTTGTATTCTTCACAGTTGCTTTGATGGTAACCGTTGTCATTCCAGTCGCACTGTCAACTTGCCTACTGACATTGTTAATCACCAATTGGCGATCCGCCAGTCCAACTTGCTGGCTGGAAGTACTCCCACCAGGCACGACGGTAGGCGATTGGACAATAACAGGGCCAACACCAGACTTGTTTGTGCCAACGGTAGAAGTGGCAATAACCGTAGGAGAGATCGTATGCCCTTGTGGGGTGGGTGTCGCACTACTTGTTGCACTCGTACCGCCAAACAGATCACATCCAGCAAGCAAAAACAGAGATACGAGCAATACTAGTGGTAACGCGCAATTCCGATATATCTTCATATGTATTCTCGACTTTATGCATAAACATTACATCTACTTTCAGTCATTATCTTGATAATAGATGTTCCTGTCAATCCTTTAGTACTTTTAAGTTGGAAGATTATCATATCTGTGTTTTAACAGATGTCGACGATGTATCTTCAGCATCTGAGGATATAGTATGCACTGATGCAAGATTTCCTGGCCACCAGTTCCATTTGCCAAGCAGCAAAACCAATCCCGGTACAAGAAGGCCACGCACCACAAAGGTATCCAGGAGAATGCCGACAGCGACGCAAACACCAAACTGGTAGAGAATGTTGAGTGGTAGCGTCGTCAATACGGCAAAGGTACCTGCAAGAATCAAGCC
Source organism: Ktedonobacteraceae bacterium (assembly GCA_013695595.1). GTDB lineage: Bacteria > Chloroflexota > Ktedonobacteria > Ktedonobacterales > Ktedonobacteraceae > JACDAE01. The sequence goes on from JACDAE010000638.1 coordinate 5,318, forward strand.
CGCAGACGTAATTACGCCGCCGGTTCGCCCAACAGCGAAAGGTACTCCTTTCTCAAGTCCCTGTAGTTGCGCTTCCTCTCGCACACGCGACATCAGAAAGATAGTGTAGTCCGCTCCTAGAGCAACCAGAAAAATGAACGTATACAACGGAATAGCATAATTAAAACCATCCTGTCCCTCAATACGCTGGAAGAAGAAACCACAGACGCCGATTGTTGCTAGAAAATTGAGCGTCACAGCGGCAAGTAAGTAAACGGCAGCAACGACACTCCGCAACAGCAGGCCCAGCACAATACCAACCAGGAGGAGCACCGTCGGCACGATGAGCCACGTATCGCGTTGATTATAGTTTAACGTATCTGCAAGCAATGAGGTCTGCCCGGCAATATGCACATTCACAGTATTTGGGCCAAGCTGGTTATCGTTCAGTGCTTTGTTCACAGCATCACGTAGAGGCGCAATGCGCTGAATGGCCGCAAGTGAATAAGGATCATTTTTTAAGATTACAGAGAGCTGCACTGTTGTTGTATCGGGAGAGATAGTTGAAAGGCTTGCCGCATATGCTTGAATCGCGGCAATCTGCGCTGGGTCGGGGGGCGGGCATTGCGGTCCTTGACATGTTGCCGGCGCATTTCCATTACGTATGGCCTGCCGTAACGGGAGCGGTAATGCAGCAATTGCAGTCTGTAACGTTGTAGCATCAGTGGTTGGACCTTTACCATCAGGCCGAGTCGGTCCCTCAGCGTTTGCTACGCCATCAACCTTTTGCAGAGCAGCGGTCACTGCATCCAACTGCGCAAAGTGCTCGTATGCATTGGCATTGCTGCCACGCAACTGTATCAGTATTGTGGTTGGAGCCAGCGTGCCCGCCGGGAAATGCTTTTGGAGAAGATTATAGCCTTGACTGGAATCAGTTGGATCACGGAAAGCTGTCAAGAAGTTAAAGGTCGGCTGCGAACCAATATTGCCCAGAGCTAAAATTGCCAGCAAGATAGTACTTCCAACAACAGCAAGCACACGATGTCTGGCAGTCCATAAACCCAGACGTACCCAGAATCCGCGTCCAGGTGTTGAAGCTGTAACAGAGGTTGCCTCCTGGTAACGCGGCACAAAGGGCCAGTATGCAGCACGACCCAGCAAAACCAATAGCGCAGGAGCGAGCGTTAAACCTGCCAGGAGCATTATGATAATGGCAATGGCAAGCGCAGGTCCTAGCGAGTAGTAGAGACCAATGGTTGTAAAGATCAATGTTAGCAATGCCAGAATAACAGTACCAGCACTCGACGTGATAGCCTCACCCACAGCACGCATTGTCTGCTGCATAGCCCGGTATTTATCTTGCGTATGCAAAAGTTCCTCACGATAGCGCGATACAATAAAGATGGTATAGTCCGTACCTGCTCCGAAGAGCAACACCGTCATAATCGAAGTCGCCTGCTGGCTTACCCCAAACAGTGCCGCTTTACCAGCAAAACCAATCAGCGCATCAACAATTTGCAACACCCAACCAACAGCAATTAGAGGAAAAAGTGCTAAAATAGGCGAACGATAGAGGATAATTAACAGGATCAGCACGAGACTTACAGTTGCCAATAATAACTTGACATCAGTAGCCGAGAAGATCTTTACAGCATCAGCAACGATACCCGCTGGTCCAGTCACGTATGCCTGCAACGGAGCTTTTACGATTTGCAGGTGTTCGCGCAACGCCTGAACAGCACTGGTAAAATCACTACTAGAAGTCGAACCATTCAGCGTAACAAGCAGAGTCATCGTTGTTGTATCTGCTGAAACAAGTTGACTGGCAGCTTGTGGAATATTAAAAATAGAGACGATTTGTCCAACTGCCTGTGGCTTTTGAGCCGAAGTCAACCAGTTATAATACTGTTTGATATGTATCTTATCATCAGTGCTCAAACCATTTTTATCAGAAAATACAATCACAGCAGGCGTGCCACGACTACCAGGAAACTCCTTCAATAATAATCTGGTCGCCACCTGTGAATCCGCATCCGCTGGAATATCCTGAGTTGATCCGTTATTGTAAACATCAGCCAGTTTTGGGGCCAGAGCCACAAGCAATATTGCAATAATGAGCCAGGCAACAATCGTAATAATCGCACCACGACGCGACGATGATGCATCCGTCAGACGATGCAGGAGACGTGTAACCATGAGAAATACTCCTTCACTTTCGGCACGAGCATGAAAATATCTTTTTGCTATCGATATCCAGCAGATCCTTACAAACGCGATCATGCTACTAGAATAAAAAGCTTACTAATCAATTGGTAAGTTATACAGGTAAAAAAAGAGAGATCACTTTGGACTGGACGCTGTCTTTCCCAATCCATTCATAAGAATGTTTAACAATTTTGCAATATACTGTTCTTGATTCTCATAGCCCATGATTGCATGCATAGGACTATCGACATGGGGGAGCAGAACACAGACATTTAAGAACAGGTATGTTGCTATAGTCGTATCATGATTCTGTAGATCCCCCCGGAGCATCCCTTCATGAAAAACACGCTCCAACACTTGAAACATGCCTGTATGCCAGGCATGTCCAACTTTCCGTTGTTGATCGGGATCTAGAAATGCAATCTCTTCCCTTTGAAAACGCATCAGATCGAAAGTGGGTTCCCTGGCCCAACGTAACATGATACGCGAAAGCCGCTCATAAGTGGACTGATCCCCCTCATCAATCATTTCCTCAAACATCTGCCGCATCAAGGCCACAATAGCTAGCAATAGCTCAAAAAATAGTGCCTGCTTGTTTTTAAAATGGTGAAATAGCGCCGCCTTGGTAATTTTGAGATGATCGGCAATCACTTGCAAGTTGATATTGTCATAACCACCCGCGTAATAAAGTTTCTCAGCTTCCTTCAAAATCAACTGACGTGTATCTGTCGTACGGCCATCCCTGTGTTCCGGCATATCCTCACCTTTATGAAAGTAACTTACTGATAGGTAAGTTTAGCATGATCAAAAGTTTCCTGTCAAGCAATTTGCAGAGATCATGAGTCTTGCCATTGTCCTTTGCTAAATGCTATCATCAAAAACAGTAATGTTTAGAGCACATCCCTACAGTCAGGAGTTTCTATAGATGCAAATAGGAGTCACCTTCCCGCAGAACGAGATCGGGTCAGATCCTGCGATCATCCGTGATTACGCACAGGCAGCAGAAGCATTGGGCTACAGCCATCTAGTTGCCTTTGATCATGTTCTGGGTGCAGATCCTGCCAACCGCCCAGGATGGAAAGGATATACTCATAAAAGTCTATTCCATGAGCCGTTTGTCCTCTTTGGTTATCTCGCGGCTCTTACTAGCCTGGAGCTTGTTACAGCCGTGATTATTTTGCCTCAGAGGCAGACAGCTCTTGTTGCCAAACAGGCAGCGGAAGTAGATATCCTCTCAGGTGGAAAAATGCGTCTGGGGGTAGGTGTAGGTTGGAATCCGGTAGAGTACGAAGGATTAAATACAGATTTTCATACACGGGGACGCGCTATCGAAGAGCAGATCGAGGTATTGCGGCAACTCTGGGATCAAGAGGTTATTACGTACAAAGGTCGCTTTCATACAATAACGGAGGCTGGTATTAATCCACTTCCTTCACATCGCATTCCCATATGGACGGGAGGAGGCGCAGATATCCTGCTCCGTCGCACGGCTCGGCTCGCTGATGGTTGGTTCCCTCAGGGAAAACCTGATGGGCAAATGAGTGATACGCTTGGACGCCTGCGTGGATATATCAGAGAAGCTGCTGCCTCCGTGGGCATCGAGGCACGTATTAATGGCAGCGAAGGTACTCCTGACGACTGGCATCACCTGACGGAAGGATGGCGAACTTTGGGCGCAACACATATCTCAATCACAACGATGGGTATGGGACTAAAATCGCCTCAGGAGCATATCGAGGCGATTCGGAAA
>JACDAE010000666.1 GCA_013695595.1 Ktedonobacteraceae bacterium
CCCTCAAGATGGCTCCCCGCAAGGGGCCACGCTCGAAATCGAACGACGTGTGCTAGCGGGTGCCTTTGTTTCCTCCCTCTGTCCTTTAAACAGGGGTATCCACAAAGGAGTTTTGGATGACTAGTCAGACGGCACGCAGGCCCAATAGTCCACGGCCCACGCGCTCTGCCAAAGCAAGAAAATATACGAGACAGACGGCGCACGTCGAGGCTCGACGGGATGGCAAACCTCTTATTTTTGGATGGGGCGGCCACCTTTCCCGCACTGAAAAAGTTCGACTTCAGCGTCGCATTATATGGGCAATGACCACCCTCACGGCTCTGCTCATTGTTGCTGTTATTATTGGCTTCTGGGTCAATCTTAATATTGTTGTACCCGCTAAAGCCATCACCACGGTTAACGGCGAGTCTATTCCACAATCCAACTACCGTAAGTATTTCGCTCTGGATGCTCAGTTTGAGGCCAATCATGTCTATGGCCCTACTGGTTTGAATACCCAGCGCGATAATCTTAACAAACAGGTAGCCGACGCGCAAAAAGTGATCGATACCTTAAACACACAGATCAAAGCGCTTCCCGCAGGGAAAAGCACACAACGTACCAACCTGGAAAAACAACTAGCGAGCGCACAAAGCAATCATGATAACTTGAATGCGCAATATCAAAACATGCTCCAGAGCGTTATTCCCAATGAAATGCAGCTCTTTACGCAATCTCAATACGGGAATGATGCGGTCAGTACGTTGCAAGATGATGTGTTCATTCGTCAGTGGCTGGCTAAACAGAACTCTACGGTGGCAGGCCGCGTACAGCCATCGAGCAGCGCTGTTGATCAGGCGATTAATTCTTTTAGCGCTAATCTGCCAAAGGCCACAAACTACAACAAATTTTTGAGTGATAACAGTCTGAGCAACGACGATGCTCACGCTATGATGGCCGTATTGTTGCGTCGCGTCAATATGCAATCATACCTGTCATCACTGATTGTCCCGCCTCTCTATCAGGTTCATGCTCGTGACATGACACTCAACACAAAGGCGCTGGCGAACACGATTCTGAAGCAGCTCAAAAATAATGGTGACTTCGCCAAAATTGCGAAAGCTCAGTCGGTTGATGCTACGACGAAAACAAGTGGTGGTGATCTTGGCTGGCTGGCTCAAGGTCAATACGCACAAAATATTGCCTCAAATACCAGTGGCATTGTCGATAACTGGATCTTCGACCACTCCCGTACGCCAAATGAAATAAGCGACGTCATCACGGAAAACGGTGCCTATCATATCATTCAGATTTTGCAGATTGATCCTGCCCGCCCGGTAGACGCTACCACCCTGGGTACGCTGCAAAGAAATGCGCTGACTTCATGGTTGCTTGCGCAAAAAGGGAAGCTCAATCTCTCTGTGCTACCTAGCGATCAGACCATGTTGCTAGATCCTATGAACATTCCTAATACAACACCATCGCTTCCAGCTTCGCCGCCGGCTACAGCTACCCCAGCAACTACTGCTGGTGGCACGACCCCTGGTGGTACTGGTACGACCCCTGGTGGTACAACTACTGGCACTGGTACGACCCCTTAATACATTCTTTGTAGTTTTGTCTCCTGTCTTTATTTCCCAATAAGGACAGGGGACAAAGGCTTTTTATCAATGGCAACCAGACACTAAGGAATAAGCGCACTTTCCATGACCAATATCGCACCCGAGAGTACAACCCAGACGTTCCAGACGCTCTTGCAGCCTACAGAACCAATCCAGCGGCTTTTAGAGACAGCTTCGCTATACCTGCATATCCCGTTCTGTCATACGCGTTGCCATTATTGCGACTTCAATACCTACGCCGGTATTCTCCCTTTACGTGAACCTTATGTACGAGCACTCCTCACGGAAATAGAACTTGCGGGCAAAGCGGTTCAGCTTGCCAATGGCCTACCCAGACGCTCACGCACAATCTTCTTTGGCGGCGGCACTCCTAGCATGCTCAATGTTTCCCAGATCAGCCGTATGCTTAATGCTTGCTTCAACGCCTTCGCCGTCGATAAAGATGCTGAAATCACACTGGAGGCCAATCCCGGCACACTTTCACAGGAACAACTAGAGGGACTACGTGCTGCTGGCATCAATCGGCTCAGCATGGGTGCGCAGAGCTTCGATGCCGATCTCCTCAAAACGTTGGGACGTATTCACTCACCGGAAGAAATCACGCAAGCAGTCCAATACGCTCGTGCCGCAGGGTTCACATCAATCAATCTGGACTTTATGTTCGGTCTACCTGATCAGACCATGCAGCAATGGCGCGACACTCTTGAGCGTGCCCTTGATCTACATCCCGATCATTTCTCATTGTATTCTCTGATCATCGAGGAAGGCACACCGTTCCATACCTGGACAGCCGAAGGGCGTATTACACCAGGCGATGAAGATCTGTGCGCAGATATGTATGAATATGCCGATGAGCGACTGCAAAAGGCTGGATACGTCAATTATGAAATTTCTAACTGGTCGTTACCCGGTCATCATAGTCGCCACAATCTGACCTACTGGCAGAACTTACCATACATTGGCATGGGAGCGGGTGCGTATTCAAGTTTCGGAAATAGCCGTTTCTCCAATGAACGTGATCCTCTTGCTTACATCAAGCAACTCAAAACGGGGCACATTCCCGAAGTAGATCGAGAAGTCATTGAACCTGAACAGGCTATGGCTGAAACTGCCTTTCTGGCGCTTCGTACCGCGATTGGACTCCACCTTCCCACCTTCGAGCAACGTTTTGCACAGCCTTTCACACAATTTGTTGGCAACCGTCTGCGCATAGTGGAAGAGGCTGGATTATTGGAGCAAGAGGATGGATGGTTGCGCCTGAGTCAACGTGGACGCTTACTTGGCAATGAAGTTTTTCTACGCTTGCTACCAGATTAGCTCGGAAGGAAACGCACATGGCCATATCATCGCTCATGAATATCCATCCCCAACTCTCGAAAGCTCAATTTCAAGATGCAAGGATGGCTGGCATTAATCAATTTCATGCTCAACTCTTGAGCAATCGAGGCCTCATAACTCCTGCACAGATGCGCACGTTTATTGCTGCAAAGTACGAGGAGACTCCTGATCCGCTTACCCTCATCGATATGCCACGTGCCATTACGCGTATACAGCAAGCGTTAGAGCAAAAAGAACACATTACTGTGTACGGGGATTATGATGCTGATGGCGTCACTTCTTCGGCGCTACTCTTCCGTGCACTCCGCATCCTTAAAGCTCCTGATGCCGTTCTCGACTTTTACATTCCACATCGTCTACGCGATGGCTGTGGACTTAATATACCAGCACTGGACCAGCTTAAAGCACGAGGAACACAATTAATCATTACGACTGATTGTGCCAGTTCAGATGTGGAACAGGTTGATTATGCCAACACGCTTGGCATGGATGTTATTATTACCGATCACCATAATCCTCCTGTAGAACGTCCGCGCGCGTTTGCGATGGTCAACCCCTGGCGTCCAGACTGTGTATACGGCGAACGGTATTTATGTGGAGTAGGAATAGCTTTTAAGCTGACACAGGCACTCTATCGGGCTTACAAGCGTCCTGTTGAGGACGAAATGCAGTTACTCGATCTTGTAGCTATTGGTACCGTGGCTGATATTGCACCCTTGCTGGGAGAGAACCATACTCTAGTGCGTCTGGGAATGCAACGCCTTAATACAACCCAAAAACCTGGCTTGCGGGCACTGATACGCAATGCAGGTTTGCAAGCAGGAAAACTTCGTGAGCGCGATATCGCTTATGGCCTTGCTCCACGTATCAATGCAGCGGGACGTATGAAGGATGCCAGTATCGCCTTTGAACTACTCACTACAGATAACGAAGACGAAGCCAGCGCATGTGTAGCCGAATTGGAACAACTCAATCGGACGCGTCAGCAAGAGACTGAGGAACTGATGCGTAGCGTACGCGAACAGGCTCAACATCAGCCCACACAATCGGTAATTCTGGTCAGTGGAGACAACTGGCACGAAGGTATTATCGGACTTGTAGCAGGCAAGTTAGCCGAAGAGATCAACAAACCTGTACTGGTTCTTAGCACCGATAGCAAAACACAATTGAGTCGTGGTTCCGCACGCAGTCAAAAGGGCTTTAATCTTATCGAAGCTCTGCGCGGTTTCGCGGACCATCTGGAACGATATGGAGGTCATGCTCAGGCAGCAGGCTTCACCATCCGCAATGAGCATATTGAAGAACTACGTGAACACCTTCTCCAATGGAATGCTCAAGGTGGAGCGTTCCCCGCAGTTATTCATGACACAAAAACTCCTGACCTGACAGGCATTATTGTAGAGCAGGAAAGCGCTCCATCAAAAGATCCACAGATGGTAGATATCGTCTTGACCAGAATGGAACTGCTCAATTATGAACTCTACAAAACATTGCGGGTGCTGAGTCCGTTTGGTGCGGGCAACCCCGAACCAACATTTAAAATGGAGGGTCTGCGTCTGCTTGGTGCGTGGCTTAGCACGAATGGGCAACATTTACGTCTGAAGCTGGGAGCAAATACAGGCAATAATCAATATACTGCTACGATGCTGCGCGGCGCTACCAGGCGACAAGAATTGGTTGGCATTGATTATGTCAACATACTATTTAGAATTGAGTCGTCAGAGGATGAAGGCAAACAGGATGTGTGGTTAAAAATACTGGACGTGACTCCTGCGTAGAAGCCACGTCAGTCATTTTGACAATCTTTCTCGCTACAAACCTACAAGGAGAATTCACATCTCTTCGCTAACATGAGACGACACAGGCACAAACCCTTCCCCCGGTCGATAATCTGGTGATTGATGACGGAAGTAGGTATTGTAAAGTTGAGCATAATGACCACCCTGAGTCATCAACGTGTCATGACTGCCCTCTTCAACCGTACGACCGTGGCTCAAGACAATAATGCGATCGGCGTACCGAATAGTCGAGAGGCGATGAGCAATAATAATGGCGGTACGATCTTTAAGCAGAATATTCAATCCTTCCTGGATCTGCGTTTCGGTAAGTGGATCGACGCTTGCCGTAGCCTCATCGAGGATGATAATAGAGGGATTCTGCAACAGGACGCGTGCCAGGGCTACGAGTTGTCGTTGTCCCATCGAAAGCGCTTTTCCCTCCTCACCGACCGAAGTTTGCAAGCCATCAGGAAGCGCCTCCAACCAATCGCCGCCACCGATACGTTGCGCCACATCTGCTACTTCTTCATCGCTTGCTTCTTGTCTGGCATAACGGATGTTATCGGCTACGGTTCCAGAGAAAAGAAATGGAACCTGGGGCACAACACCCAGGTGACAATGATACTCATGCAGATCGAATGTACGAATATCACGCCCATCTATCAATAGCTGACCACCCTGGAACTCGTAGAAGCGAGCCACCAGTTTTCCCAGGCTTGACTTACCAGCACCAGTATGTCCCACCAGTGCGACCGTCTCACCTGCTTGAATGGTTAAATTAAAATCTGCCAGTACCGTCTGACGATCATCGTAGCTAAAGTAGAGATTCTTAAACTCAATCCTGCCATTCAGCTCAGGAACAGGTTGCTTGTCAATCTGGCGCACCCGTGGTTCAGCATCAAGCAGGGCAAAAACACGTTCGCTCGCTGCCAGGCCGAGCTGGAACTGACTCCAGAAAGACGCAATACTCGTGAGGGGAAGCCAGAGTAGGCCGATACTCTGCACAAAGAGGAACCAATCACCCGCCGAAATACTATGATCAAGAACATTTTGACCACCGAAGTATACGACAATGGTGCTACCGATGTTCGCCAGCGCCACGAGGACCGGGAATATACCGTTATACAGATAGCCAGAACGCAGATTGACCCGGTACGATTGCTTATTCACCTGTTTGAACTCATCGTACATATTCTGCTCTTGACGAAAGTTTTTAGCCACTGTAATACCGCTAATGATCTCTTGCACATTACTATTCACACGTGCAAGTGAGCGCTGAGAACGCTGTGTAGAAGTTCGTGCCAGGCGGCGAAAAGCCATAGCGACGATCACGATTGCAGGCATAACCGAGAGGGCCAGCAAGGCGAGGTGCCAGTTTCTGAAGAAGAGCACTCCCGCAATAAGAAAGAACAGCAATAACTGGCTTAACAGATTAAGCGTGAGCGTGACGACTGTTGCGAAGTTCTCGGTATCAGAAGTGACTCTACTCACGATTTTGCCCGAATCGAATTCATCAAAGAAAGACATATCACGAGACATAACTGCATTGAAAGCATCCCGACGCAATTGTAGCACCACATCTCCAACCGAGCGGGCGGTAAACCATTGGCGAAACAGATTAAATGTCCATGAGAGCAGGCCTGAAATCAGAATAAAACCGACTAGCATAAGCGCAATCTGAAATGCACGCGACGATACCAGAGTATCAATGCTGCGTGCAATCAAAATAGGAAATGCGGCGTCGAGCAGCGAACCCGCTACGACCAGCAAGGCAACAATGAGCATCAACTTCAATCCAGGGCGGAAGTAGCCAATGATGCGTCTTACCAGTTGTCGATCTTTATATACACGGTCGTATGCTTCAGCATCAAGACCATCCATAAAAAAGCCCATCTATGCTACTCCTTCTCCTGATAAAGAGCCCGACGATACTTTCGATTGAGGGACAGACAATGCAGGATCATAGTGAGAAAAGATACGACGATAGGCAGCACAACGCTGCATAAGTTCGTCGTGTGTTCCCTGATCAATCAACTCGCCTTTACGTATAAAGAGGATCTTGTCGGCCCAACGAATCTGGGAGAGGCGATGAGTTATCAACAATGTGGTACGGCCCTGTAAAACGCGACGGATAGCTTTCTGAATCTCATCCTCTGTCGCACTATCAATTGCACTGGTGGAATCATCCAGGATAAGAATGCGTGGATCGGTCAGCAAGGCACGTGCAATAGCGATACGTTGGCGCTGACCGCCTGATAAAGTTACACCACGCTCACCAATATCTGTTTCATAGCCATCCTTAAATTCCTGAATAAAATTAGCGGCCTGCGCATCTTGTGCGGCCTGTTCAATTGCAGCTCGATCAGCTTTATGGCCCAGGCCGTAC
>JACDAE010000677.1 GCA_013695595.1 Ktedonobacteraceae bacterium
CTATCTTACCGTTCATTCTTTTTATCTAAAGGGAGACAACAATCATGGCAACATACGTGCTCGTTTTTGGCAGATTACACCGATTGGAAGATCAGGCCGCATTTGAGGCCACCTTCGAGCGGGTCAGCAGTACAGTTGTGAACAACGTTCAGGGCATCATACGCGACGAGCTGATTCATGACAGTAAAGATCCCTATTCCTATATTATGCTGAGCGAGTGGGAAAGTGAAGATGCGTGGGCAACATGGCAACGCGCACCGATCCATGAAGAACAGGTCGGCGGGATGCAGCAATACTGGCGTGGACAAGGAGTTAAGATCTACAATACTGCATTTTGTGTGGAAAAAGCCGATGGAGCACAGGAAACGAGTCGAGTAGCCTGAAATTTCGCTCTTCCATCCTCATACATGATGGTACGTTCAATAAACCTTCAGAGGAGTGATACCATGTCACTAGACATAAATAACATAGACAACTTGCTGCAACCAGAGTTTCTGGCTAATCCCTGCCCGGTATTCAAGCACCTGCAGACCAACGATGCGGTCCATTGGAATCCGCAACTCAATGCCTGGATGGTGTCGCGCTACGATGACGTAAAAACATTATTACAGGATACACGGGTATCTGCCGCTTCGCCATTCGGCTATATCTTCAAGCGCCCGCTGACCGAAGAGGAGCAGGTAGCAGTTAGTATTATTCGCCCCTATGTCGAGCAATCTTTGCTGAACATGGACCCGCCGGGGCAGTCACGACAGCGCACCATCTTAGGTGCAGCATTTACCCCACGCAGACTGGAACAAATGCGCGTGCGCGTGCAGCAGTTTGTGAACGAATTGGTGGATGAAATACAACCACGCGGTCAAGTTGAACTGATGAACCAATTTGCATTTCCGCTCCTTTTCAAAGTTATCTTCGCATTATTAGGCATTCCGTCAGAAGCTCACACGGACGCAAAGAGGCTTTTTAATGAAGCATCCAGCTTGATCATTAAAGTTAACTCGACGCCTTACCCTAAGTCTGAGCATCTTTTGCGCTTCGCGGATAACCTGTTAGAAACCGAAGACCTCATCAGGCCATTCGTTGAAGAACGTAGCCGACAGCCCCAGAATGATGTTATCAGCTTGATGGTAGAGGCCGAGCAGCGTGGAGAACTGAGCGAGAAGGAAATCTTCGTACTCTGCTCCCAGCTTGTTTTTGCCGCACATGAAACAACGGCCAGTGCCATCTGTACCGGCATGTTGTCCTTGCTGCAAAATCCAGATCAACTGGAGCTGATGAAAACGAAACCTGAAATTTTAGCCATTGCCGTCGAAGAAATTATGCGCTACAGTGTACCAGGTCAGATGCGCCCACGTATTGCACGTGAAGATATCGAGATCAGGGGCACAACGATCCGCAAAGGGCAGCGCGTCTTTGCGATGTTAGCGGCTGCAAACTTTGACGAGGAGCATTTTGCCTGTCCTCATGCATTGAATGTTGAGCGCCCGAAAAAAGATCAGATCATGACCTTTGGGCACGGCATACATTACTGCCTGGGTGGAGCGCTGGCACGCATGGAACTACAGGTCATTTTCCCTACGCTTTTCCAGCGTTTGCCAGGACTCAAATTGGCATCCTCGACCGTACAATGGCGTCCTAACTTCCTGTTGCGCGGTCTTGTGGAGCTTCCTCTGGAATTTGAGCCGCAAGTAGTCTCCCTGGATGAGATCGAGAGTAACGTAGCCTGATTGGAAAGAAAGGGAAACGACAATGCCAGCTCCCATCGCGCTCATTAACATGTTTGAAGTATCGGGAGGCATGGAGCATGAGTTTGTTAAGTGGTGGAAAAATTGTTCAGAGGCGCTGAAAAAAGAACCAGGCTTTATAGATGCACAACTGCATAAGAATCTAACGCCTGATGCCCACTTCCAATTTATCAACGTTGCTCATTGGGAAACCGAAGAAGCTTTCATTGCGGCACGGACCCGGAACAAGGACATTATGCGAGCAACCTCCGGCTGGAAGGGGAATCCCGCACTTTATAAAGTATCCGTAAGCTACTGAACAACAGGGAACGCTCAAAAATAACGCTTCAAGAACGGTACATGTTCTATAGTATCTATAAGATAAGGAACAACACCTCTTATCTTTACTGGACATCAGGCCGTTCTATAGCAATCTACTCAAAAGGGAGTGCATGAGTATGGATACACCGGATATGCACCACCGCTCACATCTGTTCTCCATTCGCATATGGGAAGAAGACCTTGGATCAGATCAGACCGAATGGAGAGGCAAAGTTCAATTGTTTACCAGCGGTGAGGTATGTTATTTTCGAGATTGGACTGCACTTGTGCCTCTCCTTCTCACCATGCTATCAGAAGCTGAAACAGGCAAGCAGCAATCGTAAAAAATTGACATAATGCCATTTCGCGAAAACAGAGAAAGGTAAGGGTACACGTATAACAAATACAAAAATACAACAGCTCATAGGAATCATGTTTTTAGCAGCAGGTTGGGGATGGTTTGGTAGCAATTTTACGCCCCCCGATTCGCCGTGGTGGAACTACCTCCTCCATACAATTCCCTTCCTGATCCTATTGCTACTGAGCTTGCGTTTTTTCCAGAAATCCAATGGTCTTGGCTTGAGCATCTTCGCGGGTGTTAGCTTCATTGGCCTTCTGGTGGGCATTATCATGGGCGCAATCATTCCCGGCGACAATGCATATGGTATAAAATCCATTGGCGATTGGGTGCCAACAATCATTATAATGCTAGGCTCACTTGTGTGGCTAACAACACTGATCCCTACCCACAAAAGCGAGGAAGTAGCAAGAACAGCAGGCAAGGACTAACGATTCTCCTACAATTTGCGGCAGCAGAAACCTCCAGCGTCTTCTAAAGCCGCAACTTCGCTCAGGCGGAATTATTCTTCCTACCTTCACCTTCTTCCATGACCTTACATGCCTCTGCGAACCTCCGCTGAAGAAGTCGGCGTGTTGCTGGACTCAAGGACGTATAGATCTGCTCACGGAGTCCAACGTGGGTAAAGTTATAATTCTCTATAGTTCCAACACATTGTTCGCGCCCGATGCCTCGTTGCCATAATTCATCCAATCCTTGCGCCACAGCATCCTCGCGCCCTTCACAGGCCAGTACAAGCAAAGAGAAGGTAAACTCATGCCCGATCACTGCCGCCACATTTGCTATTTCACGAGCCAGAGGCGAAAGTTGTGCAAGCCTGGTGGAAAGCACATTCTGCACCATTGGTGGGAGTGTTGAACCAGAATAAGTAAGCAGCGGTTGTGGGCTTTTAGCAGTTGATGGCTCTCTCTCTGCCTGTTCTAATGTTCCAGCATGTACCATCTCAACCACAAACAACGGATTTCCTTCGGTCTCATGATACAGTATGACACTGAGTGCTGGATCGAGTGAATGGCCCATAATATGTTCAGCAAGCGAGTTTGTTTCGGTGATTGTAAGCGGCCCCGGCGAGATTTCCGTGATCAGACCATCTCGTTGCACCATGTTTAGAAAGGTTAACAGGGAATGTCCAGGCAAGATTTCTTCCGGACGTAGCGTTGCTACAAGCAATAAACAGGCCTCTGGCGCGAAACGCAACAGATAATGCAGCCATTCCAGAGTCTGTTGATCGCACCAATGTAGATCATCGAGCACGAGCAGCAGGGGTTGACACATGGAGAGTACAGCATGTGTGAGGGCCTCCAGAAGGCGTTGATGGTGCCATTCCATCTCCGAAATTGTGGGTTGAGGCAAGAGTGGTTGTGCCCTCAGTATCTCAGGCACCAATCTGGCGATCTCTTTGCGCAATGCCGGGTCAAGGGTAAGCAGGTGAGCCTGGAATGGGGCCGTGCGCAACCAGGCAGTGACAGGTGTATAGGGCAGATGTCCGAGAGTTGGATAACAGTGGGCACTCACAGCCGTCATACCCTGCCGACTCACCCAGATTTGCATTTCTTCTGCCAGCCGCGTCTTCCCAATACCTGCCTCACCAGTGAGCATGACCATATGCGAGCGCCCACGGCCTGCCTTGCGCCACATCTCCTGAAGATGCTGCCACTCTGCATTCCTTCCTAGCAGTGGCACTCCTCGGTTCATGAGTGCGGGGATCCGAGGAGTAGCTCGCAGAAGCAGGTTGTAGGTCTCTTGTGTGGCCTCACTCGGCTTCACTCCTAGCCTGCGCTCAAGAGAAGTAACACATGTATTGTAAACGCGCAATGCTTCCTCCCTATCACCATGTACGGCCAGCAAGCGCATGAGCTGGCAATAGGTTTCCTCATGTAGAGGATCATGGCGCAGGAGCTTGTGAGCGATTTCAATTGCAGTAGTATAGTCACGCTCCTGTTCAAGCAATGCAATCAGGCGTTCAGCAACCTGAAGAAATAAATGGCAGAGACGCTCCCGCTCCGGCACAATCCACTCTTCATCACAATCAGGCAAGAGATCACCGCGATAAAGACGGATCACCTGTTCAAGCGTTTGGCGCGTCACAACCTTTTTCTGGACCTGCTCTAGAATGCATGCCTGCTCAAACTCAAGCACATCAAGAGTCCAGTCAACGTGTGTTGGCAACCATTGGAGGCTTTGTTTATCTGCATGAAGCAACTGATCCGCATAGGGCAGAGATTGACGTAAGCGATATACCAGTTGGCGTAGATTCGCGTGAGCCTGCGCCTCCGTTGAGTCCGGCCACAGCAGAAAAGCCAGGTGAGAGCGGTCCTGAGGTGCATCTCGATGCAACAATAAATAGGCAAGCAACGATTGTAAACGAGGAATGGTGATTGTTGTTACTGGTGTCTCGCCCGCCGTCAGCAGGAAATCGCCCAGAAGATGGATGTGCAGGGTAGGCGTCACCAGAGATTCCCTTTCTCGCCATTATCAGACAGGTTCTTCCCCTCCCACAAAGTATAGTAAACACAAGAATAAAAGTCAATAATGAAAAGGAAAAGGTCAGGGCTATTTAAAAGTCGTCCTTTCTCGCGCCTACGGCGCTCGCTTTGTTACGAGTGTGTGTGTTTTG
>JACDAE010000686.1 GCA_013695595.1 Ktedonobacteraceae bacterium
TTTCCTTGTCCAGACATCTTTTCCCAACAGAGTCATAAATCTGGTCACTACGCCGATGGCTTCTTGTTATAAAAGAAGCATTGCATCGCCAAAGCTAAAGAAGCGATAATGTTCGCATATGGCCTCTTGATAAGTCTTCTCCATCAATTCTTTTCCCATAAATGCACTGACGAGCAGGAGTAGCGTGGAACGGGGCAGGTGGAAATTGGTAATCATGGCATCCACAACTTTAAAGGGATAACCGGGCGTAATAAAGAGGCGCGTATGACCAGAATACGCTTCAATCTGCCCATTGTGCAGGCTAGCAACACTCTCCAGAACACGTACGGATGTGGTCCCAACAGCGATCACACGCCCACCATCTTTGCGCGTCTCACGAATCAGTTCGGCAGTGGAAGCATCCAGAACGATCTCTTCGCTGTGCATTTTATGTTCATTTACATCGTCGTGCTCAACTGGTCGAAACGTATCAAGCCCCACATGCAAAGTAACAAAACCAATACGGACACCTTGCTGACGTATCTGTTCAAGCAGGCGAGGAGTGAAGTGCAGGCCAGCGGTGGGAGCGGCTGCCGAGCCACTGATACGCGAATACACAGTCTGGTAGCGCTCAGGATCGCTCAACGTTTCGTGAATATAAGGAGGCAGGGGCATGCGACCCAATTCGTCGATCAGGTGGCGCACAGTCAACAGACTATAAGGGTCCGCGTTAGTTTGTATAGAAGGTTGGTCCGGGATCGTGAAATGAACGACGCGCCCACCTGCATCGGTACGCTGCAATATCTCGGCTTGCAGCTTTACAGTGTTACGTTCATCACTAAAAACGATATGTGCACCTTCGCGCAGGCGGCGACCGGGACGCACCAACGTCTCCCAGTAGTCACGGCCCATGTCGGATCGTTCGGAGAGTAGCAAGACCTCGACCGCGCCACCCGTCTCCGCACGCCGTCCGAGCAGGCGGGCGGGTATGACGCGACTCTGGTTGGCAATCAGAAGATCGCCGGGACGCAGATAGTCGCCGATATCGCGGAAGTGCCGATGCGTTAAAGCACCAGACGCACGCTGCACAACGAGCAGACGCGAGGCATCACGCGGCTCGATTGGCGTCTGGGCAATAAACTCGGTTGGCAGTTCATAATCAAAATCGCTAATTTTTAGGGAGTCGCCCACAGACCTCCACCTTCTCCCATTGGAGGAGTCAATTTCAGATGCTCATATGCTGCACGCATAGCGATGCGCCCACGAGGCGTACGTGCAATGAAACCAAGTTGCAAGAGGTAAGGCTCGTACACATCCTCAATCGTCTCTGAATCCTCGCTCGTACTGGCGGCCAGCGTATCGAGTCCGACTGGCCCTCCATTGAACTTCTGGATAATCGTGAATAGCATATTGCGGTCGGTCTGATCGAGGCCGATCTCGTCCACTTCCATTGCATCGAGAGCTTCTTGCGCAACCTTTTTAGTAATCACGCCATCGGCCTTGACCTGTGCATAGTCGCGGACACGTTTGAGCAGCCGGTTCACAATACGTGGGGTCCCTCGTGCCCGGCTAGAGATCTCATTAATGCCCTCTATGTCGGCGGGAACCTTCAAGATACGCGCCGAACGGATCAGAATTTCCTTGAGAGATTCTGGATCATAATATTCCATGCGGTAGATAGCGCCGAAGCGATCACGCAGCGGAGCGGTTAACGAACCCACGCGGGTCGTGGCCCCAACGACGGTAAAGGGTGGGAGCGAGAGGCGCAACGATTTGGCGCTTGGCCCCTTGCCAATCATCACATCAAGGGCAAAATCTTCCATCGCGGAGTAGAGGCGCTCTTCGACGGCACGAGCGAGGCGATGAATTTCATCGATGAACAGCACTTCGCCTTCTTGCAGGCCTGTCAGAATAGAGGCCAGGTCGCCAGCATGTTCAATGGCGGGACCAGATGTCGTCTTCATCGAGACTCCCATCTCGACGGCTATAATATTACAGAGTGTTGTTTTACCCAGGCCGGGAGGTCCATAAAGCAAGACGTGATCGACCGATTCATTACGGCGGCGGGCAGCTTCCAACAATATGCTCAGATTTTGTTTAATCTTCTCCTGCCCGATATATTCAGCTAGGCGACGAGGGCGTAAGCTTCCCTCGATGATTTCTTCTTCCGCGCTCATCTGTGGAGATACGAGACGGTCCTTCATGGCACCACTCCAAACCTGAAACTATGTTCTACAACAGTGATTTTCATTATATCAGAGTTTAGAGCCAACGTCGAGTCATATTTTTACACATACTCTATTCCCCTCAGTCTTATGGATGTGTTGTTTCAATTTTGGTAGCCAGAGTCTCATTTTGTCTCTGCACACGCGCCTTGCGCTTCTCTGCGTACTCTTGCAGGCGTGCTTTGATGGCTGGATCAGCGATAGCCAGTTCTTTGGCAGCATGAATGGCGGCGTTGACAGCACCTGCTTCGCCGATAGCCATAACGGCCACGGGAGCACCTTCTGGCATCTGAACCATCGAGAGGAGCGCATCGATCCCTTTGAGTGCTCCCAGATCGCGTGGCACCCCAATCACAGGCAGGTCGGCACGCAGGTCAGCAATATTTCCGGGCAGATGCGCAGCTCCACCCGCACAGGCGATGATAACCTGAACAGATTCTGGCAGATTTTCGATATGCCTGACAACAGAGCGCAGATCGCGATGCACAGAATTGATCTGCACCAGGCAAGGAATACCGAACTCATATCTGAGCGTGTTGACGGTCTTCATCATCAAAGAGAGATCGGAATCGCTCCCCATCGTCACCAGCACGCGCGGGAGTCTCTGAGCTGTAGGGCCAATACCTTCAGGAGAGACGAGCACCCCATGCTCCGCATTAAAATGTATATGTATAGCCTGTTCATCTTGCATAGATAGTATTAAATTGAGAGCGAAGCCCTCACCTCCTGAGCATGTTTATAGACCTCATAGAGATCGTCCCCCACAACCGTAATATGGCCCATTTTACGATCAACCTTTGTCTCACGTTTCCCATAAATATGCACGAATACATTATCTGGATCGTAATCATCGTGCCAATAGGGATCGGCTGGCCCATTCTGTTCGCCTAGAATATTGATCATCGCAGTGGCGGGATACAGCATCTCGGTCGAGGTCAGGGGAAGATTAGTGATGGCGCGTAAGAGTTGCGTAAACTGGGATGTTTTACAGGCTTCAATCGTGTAATGGCCAAGATTATGTGGACGTGGCGCAATCTCATTGAGCCAGATCTTACCGTTGGTATCGAGGAAAAACTCAATCCCAAAAATGCCAACTCCCCCCAGGTGATTAAGCACACGACGAGCAATCTTCTGCGTTTCCAGTTGCAATGCAGTATCAATGGGTGCAGGAGCCAGGACAACCTGACAGATATCACGGGCATGAATCATTTCAACCACGGGATACGTTACAATCTCGCCCTGTTCATTACGCGCAATCATCAAGCCAAGCTCTTTATCCAGATCCAGGCATTTCTCTACATACAGTTCGCGGGAGTCTAATTTCTCCAGAGCCGGTGCAATATCGTCTGGCTGATTGATACGAGCGTTGCCGCGCCCATCGTAGGCATCCTTCTGCGCCTTCAATACCAGAGGATACCCCCAGAGTTGGGCGGCGAGTTCAATATCGACAATGCCAGCAACAGAGAGAAACGGCGCAACTGGAATAGCATGTTGAGCCAGGAACTCTTTTTGCTGATACTTATTCTGAATGATGGTCAACAGATCGGGAGAAGGAAAGATCTTTGCCCCCTCGATCTGTAAATCACGCAAAGCATCGGTATTGA
>JACDAE010000714.1 GCA_013695595.1 Ktedonobacteraceae bacterium
CGATATCAACAAAGCGAGCGCCGTAGGCGCGAGGAAAGCGAGAATGAAATAGCCCTGATTAAGAAGGAGAATGTTTGACAGACAGAAACGTCTTGTGATAGGATTATCACAACTTTTCAAAAAGCGCACAGTAAAGATAGTGATGAAGCAAGGATGAAACGTTAACACCTCCTCCAACGACCATCCATCGACAGCGTTCTTGCTCATCGTGCGAATGTGTTCGCGCCTTATGCGGCGCATAGCGAGAAGGAAGAGGAGAGACAAACTCTCCCATGGTTCACTCTTTGTGGACACGAACAATCTCTTCTTCTCCGTCAATACCATTCGTAAAGGTTACAGCGTCTCATCGCGCGAGAAACTTGTTTGAAAAGGTTCATGCTCCTACTCCATTTGTGAAGTAGGAGGATAGACTTTTTTGAAAAGGTAGAGCCCCTCTATGAACACGTCAGTAGGTCCTACGACCTCGAACACATCTGTAAGACGCACGTCTTTCGTGCTTATTCTCGTTATCACACTCCTCAACACCATGGGTATGACGATCATCATCCCTCTTGTTCCGTTTCTCACGTTACAATACCTGGCTCATCCGACGAATCTCGCCGTCATCGTGGGATGGCTCACCGCAGCCTATGGTATCTGCCAGTTGATCGCCGCGCCAGGTTTGGGTGCCCTGAGCGATCGATTCGGACGACGCCCCATTCTCTTCATCTGTCTCCTTGGTTCCGCGTTCGGCTATCTCATCTTCGGTCTTGGCGGTGCGCTCTGGTTGCTCTTCCTCGGACGCATCATCGATGGCCTGACAGGTGGCAACATCAGCGTCTTGTTCGGCTACATCGCTGACATCACTGAACCAAAGGACCGTGGCAAGTACTTCGGCAGGCTGGGTGTTGCAGCAGGTGTCGGTTCTCTCATTGGCCCCGCTTTTGGTGGACTGCTGGCAACGATCAACTATCGCGCCCCATTTCTTGCTGCCGCTGGCCTTCTCCTCCTGACGCTCGTCGGGGGGTACTTCTTGCTCCCAGAGAGTTTGGATAAAGAACACCGCATTCCCTCCATTGCGGTGAGCGAACTCAATCCCTTGAAACAATTGGCGTCCGCATTTCGTTGGGCAAACCTGCGCTGGTTATTGCTGGCCTGGTTCTTGTATGCCTTCGCATCTTACATTTTGCAGACAACAATCGCGGTCTTGACGAAGGACCGTCTTGGCTTTAATGCAACGCAGGTCGGTCTCGTTGTTACCCTGGTTGGCGCGGTAGACATTCTTGTCCAGGGAGTGCTGGTCGGCTGGTTCCTCGCCATGCTGGGAAACATCAAGCTCGGTCTCATCGCCCTGGTGCTCGTCGGCATCAGCTACCTGGTACTTGGTTCCATTGCGTTTTTCGCCACGCCTCTTCTCCTGATTGTCGGTCTCGTGCTCTTCGCAGGGTCGGGGAGCCTTGTTGAAAACGCTCTGCGCGGGCTCATCTCTGAAATGGTCGGACGGCACGAACAAGGTCGTGTGAGTGGAGCGACACAATCGTTGCAATCGCTTGGAGGGGTTGTCGGACCACTCGTTGGCGGTTTCGTCTACACTGTGTGGGGACCTTTTCAAGCGTATGCGTCAGCTTCGTTCATCATTGTCCTCGCCATTGTTTGTCTCTGGATCGCTCTTCCACTTCTCCAGAGACACAAGGCGAAAGAGCAAACGCTCAGTGAACAAGAGGCGGCATTGCTATCGAGCGAAGAGGACTGAAAAGGTCTTCCTTACCCATCTCTCTGCTGTATGACCCCTTTTCGTTGAATAGAATGACATGGATCAAGCCTTCTTTCTTATGGCTCATGGAAAGAAGTCATTGGGGGTTAAAATCTGGCCAGGAAATGATTCTTGCCATTCGCATCACGCGACAAGGATGGGAGGATGCCCTCTCACATGCGGTTTTAACATCATACGATCCCCAGGTGTATCGCCATTTTGACGCATGGACCGCTCAATTTGAGAAGGCTCTTGTCCATGTCCAATGGGACCCGGAAAGGACGCTGCGTGGAAAAAGCCTTCCTGTTTACAGCATTCAGGTTGGTCTTAGCCGCCATATCATTGAGAAATATGTCAATGAATGGATCATTGGCATCCAGGATTTAACCACGTTCGTGAGAAAAATCTATGGATTGTTACAGCAAGGGCAGGAAGCCAAAGCGAAGAGATTTCTTCTGAAAGAACGTGTGTATCCACTCAATCAGGCACTTGCCCGCCATATTGGCATCAAGTGAACACCTTTTAAAGAAAAAATCGCTCATCTCTGTTCTTCAATCCAATGAATGTTTTTTGTGCTCCTGATCACTTGACCCTCAACGTGCCCGGCATTGAAAGGCAAAAGAAGCAAGCATGAAATCGTTGCTTCCATCCCCAATCCACCTTTTTACCGCTCCAGTGCACGTAACCAATCGGCCAGGACATCGTAGGCAACGGTGCGAGGCATATCAGAATCGGAGGGGGCATGTAAAATCATGGTGAGGCCGGGAATGACATCTAGCTCAAAATGGGAGATCAGGGAGGCTGGACTTGCGGTCGCAAATGGGTCATCCCGTTTCAGCAATTCTGGGCCGACGCTGGCCTTGACGCTATCAGCAGAACGTTCAAGACGACCAACGCTGCGATAAGTTTTATTCTGGGCATTGGCCGCGTGTACCATTTCAGGACTCAGGCCACGAATGCTCTCCCTCACGACCTGGTGTGGCTTCAAAGGGATACCCATTAAGACGGTGGAGATGGCACACAACTTGACGGTGGCATCCCACCCATCGACATCGTTGCTAGGATCGGTCTCTGTAATGCCCATCTCCTGAGCAATCTGGACGGCCTCGGCAAAGGTTCTGCCACCTTCCATTTCGGTGAGAATAACGTTCGATGTGGAATTGAGCAGGCCACGAAACACCAGCAGCCTGGATGCCGGCAGCGCGTCGCGAAACATGGCAAAGATGGGAGCACCAGCCATGACAGCACCCTCATACAGAAAACGCGTATCATGCTGACGAGCTACCTCCTGAAGGTCGGCATGCGCATGCACCACCGGGCCTTTATTGGCCGTAATCGCATAGGCTCCTCGCTCTAAGGCGGCTCGCAGATGGGAGATCGCAGGTTCACCTGTTTCAACATTGAGAGACGTGAGTTCAAAGAACACATCGGCCTCGGCCCTCGCCAACCAGTCCTGAACATTCTCTTCTTGTCGCGCCTGCGCAGCAAACATCTCTCCGCGCAACAGACCCTGCGCATCCAACCCTGCTGGATCAGCAAGCCAGCCCAGGCGGCGCGTTGCCAGACCGGTCAGACGCCAGTCAATGGCATAACGCGTCTGGAGTTCCTGGCGCTTCTTCAACAACAGAGCAACCAGTGCTCGACCAATACTCCCAAAGCCGAGAATACAGAGATTATATGTTCTCATTGCTCACCTCTCATACCCACATGACTCATTTCAATCGCAACGGCTACACCTCATACGTCTTCGCATGCCCACCACACACCCAGAGAATATTGCCATCCGATGTGCTAACGCGCCCAATACGCCCCAACCCTTGCTTGTATCGACTTCGCTCAGGAAATGGTACAAAACGCGCATGCCGATAGACATTCTCAAACCGTTCTGCTTAGAGATTGTCATTTGGATGATACTCATTGGTCCAACGAGGATCAATCTTCTCGCTCTGAAGCTGGTAGCGGATATCTGTTGAGAGACGCATCCGCTTGTGAGCATCAAAATTGACCGTCGAGGCATGAATCATGTATGGACTATGTACGACCATATCACCTCCTTCATAGTTGGCAAGCAGCCACGTTCCATCGATCAGGTTTGCTAACGCGGACAGGTCTTTGTTGATCCAACCTCCGCTTGCCATATGCTTGTTATAGGCACTGATGCGTTCCTGTAGGGGAAGATCCGCATTTTTGCGCGTAAAATCGGCCTCCATCTTCCTACCCAGAGCGTCTGAACCTTGCAGATAGACCAGCCCACCCATTTCAACGGGCGTGTCCCCAAGAGGAAGCCAACTGGTACAAATCTGATCGGTTCCTGCACGCAGGTAGATCAAGTCGTAATGTCCACCAGTACAGGCTGGATCACCAGGAGTCGTAAAGCGCACCAGCTTGCGTTGATGCAGATGGAGAGAACCACCTAGAAATGCCTCGTAAAAACGCCAGATGTGCGGCGAGAAACACAATTCACGGTATTCAGGCAGATGTGTTGCCTCCATCCAGAGTCGTTGGAGCACCTCTGGTGACAAAGACTTCCCAGAAAAAAGACCATCGACGGGATCGCTGTCCGGTGCCAACAAGCCCGTTTCAGCAAACAATGCAAAGAAACGACGACGGAGCGCAAGAATCTGCTGGCGAGGCAGCAACCCCTTCAACCAGAGATAGCCTTGAGTCTGATACTGCGTGCGGAGTTGGGACATTGGCAGGGCCGGGTCGCTGGGTACTAGCCATCCCAATCGCTCAGGATTGGTGGTCAGCGGGAAGCCATTGCTCATAAGGGGTTGTGCAAAAAAAGGCTGAGACATGATTTTCTCCTGGATATGGGGCTGCGTTGCTCATCAGTGGACGCGCCTCTTCCCCTGCATTTTACCCCAGAGGAGAAGAGGATGCCAATCTCATAAATGACGCAACGAGGTCAGGGTGCATATGCAACAAGAGAAGTATACAGACGTATAATGAAGAAGAAAACCAGTAAAGTCATCTTGAATGTCAGGAGAGAATGCTCTCATGCAGATGCAAGAACCAGAGCGATGGCAGTCATTCGATGAACAGCAGGGACAACAAGGCAGGAAGATGACACGTCTCGTGTTGAGCCAGGATATTACGAGCAGGCACAGAAGATATATCCACAGCAGAGGCGAAGCGTCCTGGACACACTCTATAATAGTCCTCCTCTTCTGATGTACAACTGACCTCGTTCTTTACTATGACAGAGGACCACACCCCGATGGAACTGCGGTGGTACACCAGGAAGGACGCCGCTCCCGGCTCTGCAGTGATCTACGTTCACGGTGGCGGCATGATTCTCGGCAACCTGGACCTCTATGACGCCATTGTTTCAGCATATGTCACCGCAACGAGGGTTCCGTTTCTTTCCGTCAACTACCGTCTGGCACCAGAAGCCCACAACACCACCCTCGTAGAGGATGCCTTTGCAGGGGTGAATTGGCTCATCGCACATGGGCCACAACTGAGAGTCGATCCTCATCGCATTGCCATCATGGGAGACAGTGGTGGTGGTGGAGTTGCCGCCGGAACAGCGATTGTGGCCCGATATCGGCAGGTGACACTTGCCCGACAAATCCTGATTTATCCTATGCTCGATGACCGGAACATCGTGCCAAACCCCCTTCTTGTCCCATTCGCGACCTGGACCTATGAGCAAAACGAGACAGCGTTCCAGGCTGTCTTAGACGGCAAGCAAGGCAGTGAGACTGTTTCGCCGATTGCCGCCCCAGCACGCCTGGTAGATTGCTCCAATCTGGCTCCGGCATATATCGAGGTGGGAGATCTCGACATTTTCCGCGACGAGGACATCGCCTATGTGCAGCAACTTGCCAGGGCAGGAGTGCCCGTCGAACTTCATGTCCACCCAGGAGTCCCTCATGGATTTGAGCGGTTCGCCCCAAACTCGACGGTGGCCAAACGAGCGATAATGGATCGCCTGCGTGTGATCCAATCACTCTAAGAATATTCCCAAAGTGGAATTGCCCTCCCTGCGCAGGTGAAAGAGAAACTGAAAGTGCTCAAGGAATGACTTCAAAGATATATCTTCCTCACTGCCCTTTTTACAAGAAGCATACATGGAGGCAATGAGGGCATCCTTTTGCCGTTGCTCTGCCAACACATTCTCGCAGAGCGCTTCGATCATGGCTTCCTCATCGGAGAGCGTTGCTTCATGCACGTTCAGAAAGGCGCGGATAGCGGCTAGGTGTGCCTTAATCGTCCGTCCATCCCAGTCGTAGGGAATGATCTTCTCTGGGACAACGCTCAATTGTTGGGCCAGATGCACGATCAAGATGGAGGGAATATCCTGCTTTTGGGAGGGAAAGCGGCCTTCTTGCTGGAAATATTTGAGTAAGATAGCAAAGCCGAGTAAATTATGGTCTGTGTTGCTGTCCCCGATCAGATCAAGCTCTTTGGAAGAGAGCACGACGCGGAGATTTTTGTCTGCAGGATACAGGAACAAGGATTGACGCTCGGCACTCTGTATTTGCTCACCTGTTCTCATCTCATCTCGTATCGGAAATATTTGGGCGAACCTATGCCAAGGCGACTGCAGCACGGATGTTCTCCGTAGCTCGACGCATCTTGCAAGAGTATGTGTATCAGGGAACCTTGGTAACCAATCCTGCTGTAGGAATCAAAACTTTCTCTGTTGCCAATGAAACGCCGTATAACTACCTTGAAAAAGGAAGAGGCCCAGGATCTCCTTGAAACAGTCGACACAACAAAAACAAAAGGGAAACGGGATTACGTGATCCTCTCGCTCCTCTTAGCCCAAGTTGGACCGGCTCGACCCTGAACTGAACTGGATATTCGGGAGATCGACGAGCAGGCTCACCAGAGGCCCTTCTCTATGCCCTCTCAGCCCTTCCCGCCTAGGTGCAACAGCTAGCGGTCGACGCTCGTCGTGGGTCTAGGAGCGCCAGCGCGGAGGCCATCCATGAACAGGTCCAGAAGCCTGTCAGAGCGTGAGCGCCAATCGCCGACGGGGTCGATCCGCCACAAGAAGCTCATAAGGGTGAGAACATCAGTAGGGTCAAGACCGGCGCGGATGGTGCCCACCTGCTCGTTTGCGTGCAAGAGCAGGGAGAGGGCGCCGAGCACCAGTCCATAGGTCTCGGCGGCGAGGCCTTCGTGGGAGGTGGTCACGGTGCTAAATGCGTCCGCTAAGCCAGCCTTGGTCATCCCGTAGTGCGCCGCAAGGTCCAGCCACGCCCGTAGCGCGTCGAGGGGTGGCATGGTCGCCAGCAGCCCCGGTGCGGCGTCGACGAGCTGCTGCACCTCGTGACGGTAGACCTCGAGCACGAGCACTTCGCGGGTGGGGAAGTTGCGGTAGAGCGTGCCGATCCCGACACCAGCCTTCTTAGCGATTGAGTTCAGCGAGGCCGTACTCGATTCTGTGAAAGCCTCGATCGCCACCGCGAGAATGCGGGCGCGTTTCTGCTGCGCGTCCGTCCGCAGCGACTCGGTCTGTCTGTGCGCCATCATAACTCCGCCTGCCCGGTGATGCGCCGAGCTTGACAAGTGGAGAACTCTCCATTATCATACGTCTATGAGCGGAGAACTCTCCGCCCGCGTACAGTATACCATATTCCATGTGGGTACGATACCCCAACTTTTTGGTTCTCTTCGTCACGTGTAGATCGGGTCGTGCCCAGGCAAACGGGACGCTTGTGCCACTAATCACGGCTCTCCGCACTCCTGGTACAACCACAAACACGTATGTTTCCTTCAGGAGGTTTTCATGACAACACCCAATTCACTCATCACGACCCAATTCGACGCCACAAGCACCGCTGAGGACGTCGTGGCTGGTCTCGACCTCTCCAGTGTCCGTGCTATCGTCACCGGGGCTTCGTCCGGCATCGGCCTTGAGACTGCCCGCGCACTTGCCAGTGCTGGCGCGGAAGTCATTCTCGCGGTCCGCAATCCCGACGCTGGCGCGAAGGCCGCCGAGGACATTGCGAAGTCGACTAGCAATGAGCGTGTGCGTGTCGTCGCCCTGGACCTCGCCAATCAAGCCTCAGTAGCCACCTTTGTCCAGAGCTGGAACGGCCCGCTGCATCTGCTGATCAACAATGCAGGGGTCATTCCGAGCACTCTGGCCCGAACCGCGGAAGGTTGGGAACTGCAATTCGCCACCAATTACCTTGGTCACTTCGCCCTGAGCCTCGGATTGCATGACGCCCTCGCCATTGGTGCCCGCGAACGGGGTGAGGCACGCATCGTCTCGGTCAGTTCCACGGGGCATATGAGATCACCGATTGTGTTCGACGACATCCATTTCGAACGGCGCGAGTACGACCCGCAGGCGGCCTACGCACAGTCCAAGACCGCCGACTCGTTATTCGCGGTCGAAGCCACGCGTCGTTGGGCCGCCGACGGCATCGTTGCCAACGCTGTCAACCCCGGCGGCGTCGCCACCGGGCTGCAAAGAGACTTCACACAGAAACAAAAAGATTACCTGGCCGACGCCGAGGCCGCGGGAGTCTTCGTCTATAAGACGGTCGAGCAAGGTGCTGCCACCACCCTCGTCGCGGCCGTCGCCCCCGAATTCGCCCACACTGGCGGGCACTATCTTACTGACGGCCAGGAGGCCCACACCGTGCCCAACGACGCCGACTTGTTCAAAAATAGCGACGGCGTCAAGCAGTGGGCGATTGACCCGGACACCGCACAGAAATTGTGGACGGTCTCGCTCGATCTCATCGGTCAACCCGCCACGCAGAGCACGGACGCGTCGTAAGGAATTCAATGATGTCCGGGCCACCATTGAACTGAGGCAACTCATGCGGCTGGGAGTGGCTAAAGGTGCTGACACAGGGAATCACTCACGTGGGCGGCGTAGCATGGGAAAGCGCGTTTGTGCAGTTGGCGGAGGTTCCAGGCATGTACGAACACGCTTTCCCGCTCGACGTCTTGCGTCGCACGAACGAGAAAAGGCCGCGTGAGCAACGGCCTAAACGTGTGAGGTAAGGACGGCAGTGCGGCGCCGCCTGCCTTGACGCTGTAGTTTCTGGCTCTTGCCGGGCGCGATGGCGTGCGTGCCCAGATAGGAGACCAGCGTGTCATATTTTGTCTTGGTTGTAGCATACTACCTGGGATGGGAAAGGAAACCCATCTTTTCCAGGCTTAGCGGGGAGAAAGCGGTTCTTCCGCACTTTTCGTGCTCAGCAATATGGCGACATAAAGGACAACGAGCTTAGGAGGCAAATTGGAGGACCTCTTTTCTCGTAGAGACGCCAGATTGGAAGAACCATTTCTCCAACGGCCTCCAGTCTCATTTTGAGCTAATTTTTTGAATTGCTGAGCACGAAAAATGCGGAAGAACCACAAATCCCCTTTTAAAGAACTATCTGTTACAGCGGCCCAATGCGGCGACAGTAATAGGTCCACACATTTCTTATCATGCCCTCGCCAAAAATTTTCTCGCGTTTTCCCATTATCTCTTCATCCAATGTCCAACTAAAGAACTGGCCTGATGCAGAAGCAAGAAGTTGAATATGGCTGGCTCGCTCTAAATTGATGGCTGAGACAATCGCTTTGTCAATAGTGTTGCCCGCGACTACAATTCCGTGGTTGACCAGGTAGCATGCAAGGCTTTCACCTATCGTACTGGCTATTTCCTCTCCCAGTTCGCGAGTTGTGATAAGATCCGAGGTACGTGTGAAGCGAGGGATGTCGGATGGTGTAAACTGCGCACCCTCATGTGAGATGGCATGTAATGGCTGCCCTGTGGCCGCAAAGGCAATCGAATAAATGGGGTGGGTATGCACAACACAGGTAATGTCGGGCCTGGCTCTGAAAATCTCAGCATGGATAGGGAACTCAATGTGACGTGGCAGTTCACCTTCGACAACATTCTCTTCCAGATCCATACGAAGCAGCGTCTCTGGCGTGATTTCATCCAGGCCCATAGCGGAAGGTTTCATCCAAAAGGTCTGAGCACTAGCCTCTCGGCGCGTTACATGGCCACGGTATCGTTCTGGCCGTTGGCAGCCAGAATGCGACAGGCGTAAGTCAACTCACGACGTAGCTTGAGACTCTCTTCTGAGAAAACAGACATCGCCTCGTCCTTTCAAAATATTGAGGGGGAGCAGACGGAAAACGTTACAGACCGGAAGAGACATTGGTGCCTCCGGTCTGTAACGTTTTCAAATGCACTACGAGATTGCAAATGCAAAGACGTGTATCGCACCCTGATTCATTGAATTATTCAAGGTGATACTGGCCACGGTCTTACTCGTATCGAGCGCGATTGGTGCACTCGTGAAGAGATAGGTCGTAGTCGTGTCTAGAGCCCCTCCAGAGTTACGATAAGAGAATTTGGCGGCGACTACATTATTGAATGCAATTGGCTCACCGCCTGCTGCGAGTGTCCAGTCACTGAAACCAAGCTGAGCGCTCTGTGTGCTCCCGTCGGTATAGGTAATTGTGACAGTTCCCTGCGTATCGCCATTGGTAGCGCTACCCAGGAAGCTGAGTTGTGAGGCCCCCGCAACCGCATTCGGCGTTGTGATCGTTTGCCCATTGACCTGAATATTGTCGTAGACGCCCGGTTGCACAGCAGGCCAGGTGTAGGTGGCTCCATTCACCGCCACCATAGCCCCTGGTGTGAAACCGGCCTGTGTAAGCAGTTTTGCGGAATAGCTATAGCCATCTCCATCGTAGTCAGCGGCACTTGAATTATTATCATTGGATATACCAATGTTATTGAAAGATGGGAGGAGGCTACCTGGTTTCGCAATTACCACAGGGAGGCTGATCGGCGGTAGCTGTTGCCCATTGCCACTTTGCACCGAGAACGATATGTCATAATAGCCTTCTGCCAGAGATGAGGAGGCTGAAACACTAAAGGACTGGCTGCCCGTTCCATTGCCTGATACTGTGAAGCTACCGGTGGAAGGTGTCACATTTAGACCAGTAGGAGGTGCGGCACTCCAATTGATAGTTGTACCGTTTCCATCGATATTCTTCCCTAGAATGCTTACCTGTACTGATCCCCCAGGAGCTATTACTGCGCGACCAGATTGGAAGGAAACAAATGTTCCCACTTCACCATATTGATATGATGGTGGAGCGTCGGTTGGACTGGAGCCCCAGGTTGTATTGGCTGTACTACCTAGAGTATAGTCAAGCTTGCCGCCCTGAGCAACAAATGTGGGAGAAAGCCAGGGCTTTGTGCTATTGTTGCCGTTGACCTTCAAGCTCTGCACATAAAAAGTGGTGGCTGAGGCATCCGGTGCATTGATCTGAATAGTCTGGCCACTCTCGCGATGGACAGTCATACTCGGAAAAAGTGGACTGGCTAAAACAAGGTTCGCTGTGCCCGGAGTTTCGGGGAACATGCCCAGTGCAGCCCAGATGTACCAGGCCGACATTGTACCCAGGTCATCGTTACCAGCCATACCTGCAGGGCCAGGATACCAGAGTGTGTTCTCAACGTTGCGGACAACTTGTTGTGTTTTGTAAGGGGCACCCGCATAGTCGTATTCCCATGGTGTTTCAATTGTTGGTTCATTGCCCAGAAATGAATAGGGTGAGTTCGGTCCTCCATTGAGTTGCGTAAAGAATGTATCGAGTCTCTGTACGACGCTAGAATTGCCACCAAGAACATCGAAGAGACCGCGCAAATTAAATGGAACCATCCAATTGTACTGAGCACCATCTCCTTCAACCCAGCCAGTACTGCTGGTCGGATCATATGAACCCTGGAAAGAGCCATCCAGGAAGCGTGGCTCCAGATAGCTATCCGCAGGATTATACAGATTCTCCCAGTCTTGTGAGCGAGAAACGAACTTCTGGTAATCGGCATTGTCACCAAGCGCCTGAGCCAGGGAACCAATGGCGAAATCTGCTGTATTGTATTCAAGGGTAGTTGAGGCCGGCCCATAGAAGTTGCAGCAACCGTAACTACCATTGAGTGGTTCATACCCCAATGTTTCAAGGTAGTTCAAACCCGGACGTATGTTATTGGTTTGTGTGGCTTCCTTGATCATTGCCGCCAGTGCGGTTTTCGTATCAAAGTTTTTGCCTCCAAATGCATAGATGTCTGAGAGAATCGCATCAGCAGGATCACCAACCATCACAGTCGTCTCGGCATTTGCCAGCGTCCATTTGGGGAGCATTCCGCTCTGCGTATAGTCATTGACCATCGACTGAGCAAC
Organism: Ktedonobacteraceae bacterium; assembly: GCA_013695595.1. GTDB lineage: Bacteria > Chloroflexota > Ktedonobacteria > Ktedonobacterales > Ktedonobacteraceae > JACDAE01. Next base: position 11,899 of record JACDAE010000714.1, read on the forward strand.
ATCACTCGCCTCCGTAGGTGCCAGAAACGCTAGCAACTGAGCTTCGGAGCGATAGATGTCCCAGCCGGAATAGTTTGCGTACTGGGCATGTCCACTTGCCACCTTGTGGATCTGTCCATCAAAGCCAATATATTGACCATTGACATCGGAGAAAACATTTGGTTGCAACAAAACATGGTAAAGTGCGGTGTAGAAGGTTGTGAGTTGAGTCGAGGTGCCACCTCCGACTTTTATCCTTCCGAGCCAGGAATTCCAGCTTTGATCAGCCTTTTTGAGGGTTGTATCAAAGTTACCATTTGCATCCTCACGGTTCACATTGGCCTGTGCATTAGCATCGCTGACGAAGGAGAGGCCGACGCGTACGCTTATTGAGGCATGTGTTTTAGTATTAAAGGTGACGTATGCGCCAGAGCCGGGGCCAGAGACCGTCGTATCAGGATGTTGCTGGGCAAGTTTGACCTGTGCGGAGGTAACTTTTTGTCCCTTTGCTATCTGTGTCTGCGCGGAGAGTACCGTGCTGAGCTTCGAAGAGATTGCCGTATGTCCACTGGTTACTGAGGAATTGCCAGGGGTGACGATATTATTATGCCAGGTTCCTGTTGTAGCGAAGGGCTGGCTGAATTGAGCCCAGAAGTAGACCCGGTAGACATCGCTGGCCCCACAAAAGAAGCCACTGCTTGCCCAGCCAGAAATAGTGTCGCGACCAATATCCACCTGTGCATCATTCACACCATTGATCGATCCAGAGACATTGACAAGCATTGATGCTGTCTGCCCTTGAGGATAAGTGAAGCGCCCCGCGCCACTTCTCTGGGTGGCTGTCAATTCGGTCGTCACACCATTATCCAACTTGACTTTGTAGTGGCCTGCATAGGCTGTCTCATTGGCATGCGAGAAGGTTGAGTAGTACAGCGAAGGGTTGGTTGCCGGTGAGTCTGTGACGCTACCGACATAAGGCATAAATGGGATATCGCTATAGGTACTGCAACCTGCACCGTTCAGGTGGGTAAGGCTGAAACCCTTGATCTTATTATCGGGATACCAATAACCACCAGAATTATAGAGCGATGTGTCCGGGCTCCACTGCACCATACCAAATGGAGCGTCGGCACCGGGAAAGGTGTCACCACCGCCAAAAGTTGCTCCTGGTTGGACGCTCGTTCCAGTGAAAGGATCGACGTATTCTGTCAAGAAACAAATGTTCTTTACAATACCTGGCGGACCTCTTGCCTACACTTCACAACACGGGCCACTCCCACTGTGTGAGCTTGAACGCGCATTATTACTTGCGGCTGGTATGGGAGTCACTGCTGGAACTTTGGCATTCCTTTTACGGTGAACCAGAGCGATGCATTCAGCAACTATAGTCTGCGTATGACGGGCCGCACAACTCCTTCCGCGGCTGGTATCGAAGCGAGTGAATTATTCTTTACCGATGACTCCGGTATCTACATGGCGCGTACACGCGATATTGCGCCAGAACGACTCCGCGAATTTACGGGTGAACAGGACGATGTGGCACGCATTCTCGCGCATACGCAAGCTGCGACAGTGCAAATAAGCAAAGATCGGCTCTTTCTGCCTAGAGAAGCTCCTCACTATGATGAGCATAACTTCTGGAATAGCAATCAGCCCGGTACAACCCTCTTTTTGCCAATAGGCGACGTGGGACAGCAACTCCTCGCTCTTTTAGCCATGTATGTCTCCAATGGTTATACTCTCTACGATGATTACAAAGGCTGCCTGTGCGGCAATCTTGCGTGAAATCGATAGCCGCCGCTCTCCAATATGCTCATAATCATCATATTATTCATCGCGATGTGAAATCTGAGAATATGTTACTTGGGGATCAAAACGAGCTTCTTTTGAGCGATTTTGGTATCGCTCTTCTCTATCAGAATTCTTTGAATTCTTTCCAACAAAAGACGCAAGGGCCTGGTGGTACTGCCTTATATATGGCTCCTGAACAGATTCAAGGGAAAGCGCGACCTGCGAGCGATCAATATGCTCTGGCTATCGTTGTCTATGAGTGGCTCTGTGGCGTTCGCCCCTTTCAAGGGTCTTTTGCGGAGGTGTGTTCCCAGCATCTTGTAGCGCAGCCACAGCCTTTACGCCAGAGGCTCTCCACTATCTCGCCAGAAGTCGAGCAGGTGGTAATGAAGGCCCTGGCAAAAGATCCCAAAGAGCGCTTCGCCAGCATTGAGGCATTCGCGACAGCTTTTGAGGAGGCAGTGGAGGGGAGAACAACTGGGCGGAATGTCGAACGTCTGTTTGCTCCTGTACTTCCTGAGCGTGTGGAGCATCAGGAAAAGGAGCTAGCCAATAGCCAGTTTGTGCCGCTACAATTCGGTAGACTGGATAACTCACCACCATTCTACAACACGCTCACGATGCCATATTACAAGGAAGTTCCTCTGCCAGAATTCTCATCTGCTGTGCAACAGAGGAGAAAGCCGCATGGTTTTCTTGTCGGGATGGTGGTCCTTGCTCTTCTCCTTCTCCTTGGCGGGATTACTACATTTGCTCTGATAACTCGATCAAACAATGCTTCTATCTCTGCAGCGGCGACGGCGACCTCTCACCTGGCAACCTCTACTGCAACATCTCTTTCGGCAGAAATCTATTCCTCTATTGGTACCTGTCACACGTGCAATTCTACGTGCCATACGTATTCCTCTCGTTGCGCATCTCGTGGGCATCTGCAGATGATGTTCTTGAGCTCGATGAGGTGTGGAGTTTTGTACTGAAAAAAGCTGGCATACGATGGTTGTGGACAGCGATGTGTCGACGGACACGCCAAATCGTGGCATTTGCCATTGGCGACCGCAGCAAAGCCACCTGCCTTCGTTTGTGGAAGGCCATCCCCGATGAATACAAGCACTGCCATACGTTCAGTGATTTTTGGACAGCCTATCGACACGTCTTCCCGACCAAAACCCATCAGTGTGTTGGAAAAGAAACTGGAGAAACAGCCCACATGGAACGGTGGAACAATACTTTGCGTCAGCGGATGAGTCGCTATGTTCGGCAGACGTTATCCTTTTCCCGCATCTGATATCGCTCATCAGATGTTCACCAAGTGGTTTATTGTTCAGTATAACATGGACCTATCACTTACCTTCTAACCATTACCGGAAAGACTATTGCATATGAGATTTGGTTTGTCAGTCTCATTTGAAATTGGAAAACAAGGAGAACGCGTGAAACGAGTTTCATTCAGAGCATTCCCAGTACGTGCATTCAAGCCACTCACCTCAACAGAGAGTCATCAAGGAATTGACAGGCGTGCATATCTAGCGGCTGGCATTACTGTCATCCTGTGGGCATCGGCCTTCCCTGGCATTCGTGCTGCCTTACAAAACTATACGCCAGCACATGTTGCACTGATACGCTATGTCACCGCTTCTCTCGCGCTAGTCGTCTATGCCCTCTTCGCACGAATACGTCTCCCCCGTTTTCGAGATGTCCCAGGATTCGCCCTGCTGGGTTTGATTGGCATTGCCTTTTACAACGTCGCGTTGAATACAGGTGAGATTCATGTCCCCTCAGCAGAAGCAAGCTTTCTCGTCGCCTCAGCACCTATCTTTATGGCAGTAGAAGCCATGCCTTTTTTAGGTGAGCGGCTGCGTGTGTGGGGATGGGTTGGTATCGCGGTAAGTTGTGGAGGGATTGCACTTATTACCTTGAGCCAAAACGCCTCGTTCCATCTTGATCTCTGGGCACTCCTTGTCTTAATGGCTGCTATTGCCCAAAGTCTCTACTCTGTTGGACAGAAACCGTTCCTCACGCGCTATACGGCGTTGGAGTGTACAGCCTATGCTGTTTGGGCAGGAACACTCTTCTTACTCATTTTCTCGCCAGGGTTGCTCGAAGAGCTCCGTACCGCTCCTCTTCCTGTTACACTAGCGGCAACCTATTTGGGCATCTTCCCTGGTGCTCTCGGCTATGTCAGTTGGGCTTATGCTCTCTCTCGCCTTCCAGCATCTACTGCTGCAAGCTTTCTGTATCTTGTTCCGATTGTAGCAAGTGGGATTGCCTGGGTTTGGCTTGGAGAAGTGCCAGCTCTTTTCGCCCTTCTCGGAGGTGTCTTCGTGCTTGTTGGAGTCATTCTCGTCAATACACGAGGCCGAAAGGGGACGCGCTAGTTTTACCCTCTGCACACCTTCACTCTCTTGGAACAGAAAGAACCATTCATGGCAAGAAAACAACATCGCCCAACCCCAACTATGCAGCATTGTCTTGAACCGGCCAATCGACACTGTTGGCTCTGTGGGAAGACGATGTGGGTGGCGTATCACACGACACGTATCATCAAGGACTCACGGTATTTGGCGATGGCCTGCGCATCTGATTTGCAACAGGGATACTGAGCGTAAAAGAGTACGTTAAAGCAGTATCATGTTACTCTGTCTCAGTGGAAGGTTTTGCTGGTGCTCTGGGAACGTGAGGCCGCTCCCAGGCCGCTCCCAGGTCGAGTTGCAGGAACGACTGGGTGTAGAAGGTGCGACCATGATCGGCTTGTTACAGCGCATGGAGCATTGTGGGCTCGTACAGCGCAAACCAGATCAGGTCGACAAACGTATGGTGCGTGTCTATTCGAGCGAACAGGGGCGCGCTAAAGTCTGTGATAGCCCCTTTGATCGATGAGGTGAATGAACAGGCCTATCAGGGCTTTTCCGACGACGAGTGCGTGTTCCTTACGCGCCTGCTCCAGCGCTCACTGCACAATTTTGCGCACAAGTGAAGCCAGGAAGATGGACGATGTGAGCTCTTTTTTGCCCAGTTTTAGGGAGCGTACGTTTTTAGGGAGCGTACGAATGAGAGAGGAGATACTCTATGGCTACCAGTATACAAAAGCTTTCCCTGTTTCAGGTTGCAACTATGACCATTCCTCCGCTGACCGTGCCAGCAGTTTGTTACCTGGTCCAGACGGATGATGGGAAAAATATTCTGATCGATAGCGGCATACCTGAGAATATAAAACGCACTCCTTCTGGTTCGGTACCGACGCTAGGGAAAAGTGTGGTTGAGCAACTGGCTTTGCTTGGCCTGCGACCAGAGGATATTCATGTGCTTGTTTGCACGCATTTCGATGTGGATCACGCGGGCAATCATGCTGCGTTCCCCAATGCTGAACTGGTTGTGCAAAAGAAGCATTATGAGCACGCGTTGCCGAGTCAGAATCCGCGCTTTGCGCTGACGCGGGCGCAGTGGACATACCCCGGCGCGCGCTATCGTTTTGTCGAGGGTGACGTGGAATTCGTGCCCGGCCTGGAATTGATCGCGACCGATGGACATTGTCTCGGCCATCAATCGGTCCTGATACGGCTTCCTGAAAGTGGGCCGATTCTGCTGGCTATTGATGCCGTGGCTTCTGCGAATAGCTTTACGCCGGAACATCAGGCCAGTCCGGTTGATGAGGATGAAGAGCAGTTGAAGGCCAGCACCCGTAAATTGCTTGCCGTTGCGCAACGTGAGCAGGTGCAACTGGTCGTTTTTGGGCACGATCTATCACAATGGCAAGAACTTAAAAAGGCCCCTGAATATTACAGGTAGTAGATGAGGTGTCTCAAAATCGTTCGTTTCTTGCAATTATGAGGAAGTCATTCGTCAGGAATCGGTGTGCCGATTATTTCCAGTTACTCCATTAATGGGGCGTTGGCCCAGTTTGAGCGTGACTTAATTCGTGAGCGGACCAATGCAGGATTAGCTGCGGCCAAGGCGAGAGGACGCGTCGGCGGGCGACCCAGAAAGCTCAAGACCAATGGGAAAGTCGCACTGGCGAAGCGGATGTTTGACGATCAAAGCCATTCCCTCTCGGATATCTGTGCGGCCCTTGGGATCTCCCGTGCGACGTTGTACCGCTACGTCAAAGAAGCTGAGTCGCTCACCTAATTGTCAAAATTCCCGCTCACGGCATCGATCTGGATCACATTTGGTGAAGCTTAGGTGCTCTCAACCCAGTCCTCGCCTAGCAGGAGGCTCTTTTTCTCACTGTCCATCTGTCGCGGCGCTTCTCGCCTTGTTTGAAGCCACTACCCATCACCAAAAGTGAGCTAGACTCACGGAATTCCCAAATTTACAACCTCTCTTAGGAAATGTCATAATGAGCAAAAAATACGTCTATAATGATCAAAGGCAGAAATTTTGTTAAGCGTCATCTTCTACGCATCAACTGACACTCTAGAAATGAACAGAAAGAAGGGAAAATCTCGTGGTACCTCGACGTCATCAGTTCAAACGGTTAGGGAAAGGTATTCTGTTTCTCATGGGTAGTGCCCCTGGCTTGATCTTGTGTATTGCAGCTTTAGTGATAAATATAAATGTACACACTTCCTTACAACAGAGACCAGCAGCAAGCCAAGGACGAATCGTCTCTTGTCATATGGAAACTGCTGATATTCCTATAGGTGAGTACCCAACAGGGGAGGATGCATGCCGACCAACAGTGCAGTTTGAAATTGCCTCTGGTCAGAAGATTGTTTTTGTCTCATCGTATACGTGGGGAGGCTTTCACCAAGGGGACAACCTTCCAGTTCAATATAAATTTGACCGACCTTAAGAGGCCCTTCTTATATCCATCCGATGGTCTCTGGGCCAATGTGGGGCTAATAAGCTCCTTAGGACTGTTATTACTCATCCTTCCGCTCCTTTATTGGATCTCTTCATTATGGCGTAAGCGATCGCAAGGTAAGTCGTAAGATTGGAAAAAACCTGAAGGTGGAGAGATGGTGCAACGAAGATGCTTCCACGTGCTCACAAAGCTACTTTCATTCTCAGCATTTGGCTGAAAAGACGTTTCTGCTGCGACTTTTCATCTGTCATTTCACCAGATGCCCATTTTGTCTGAGCAGAAAAAATCCAAAGGATATGTTTTGGCTGGCAGCAGAAAGCACTTTCTGCCACCAGTTTTCTGCTACGAGTGAGTTTACCAGCAATAGGG